>CBDUXS010000006.1:0-20608 GCA_965371255.1 uncultured bacterium | reverse complement strand
GGTATCGCCTTGACCGTTCCTGTCAATCGTGTCATAGGCCTCGCTTCTGAACTCACTGAACCTGGTGGCTGATAACCGTTTTGAACGCCGTGATCGGGTTCGCCGCCGGTGGCGGATTCACCCGGGCAGGTTGAGACGACCGGGCGCCGCAGGTATGTTTGCGTTTCATGTCTGAGAAGGACCCAGTAGTGGAGGTCGCTTGGCGTTTCAAGACATCCTGATCCTGACCGCACTGATCATCTGGACCCTGCTTGGTGCGGGCCTGATCTTCGCGCTGCTTACCGTGGGCCCGCAAACGCGTCGTACGATGCGGGAGATCGATCGCGTAGCCGACGTCGTGACGAATCGGGCCTTGCCCGTACTCGAGCATTCAGAGGAGATCCTCGAGCAGCTGAGTCGAGTTTCAGCCGTTCTCGTAGCCGATGTAGCGGTCGTAGATCATACAATTATCCGGGCCGCTGAATCCATTGAACGCATCGTCGAGCTGGCGGAAGAGCGAGTATCCGAAGTCAACGCTCTCGTATCGGTGGCCGTCGAGGAGGCAGAAGAGACATTTCTGTCCACGGCGGGTTTGCTTCGTGCCTTGCGCCTGGGGCGCCGGAAGAGAAAGCGCAAAATCGGGTCCGGGGAGCGCAGACGGTTCGGTTGAGTCGGCTCCATGTTCTCGTCAGCTGCGCAATCGCAGCCGGCATGTTGTTGTGTCTTCCGGACGCAGCCTTCGCCTGGGGGCCGGCCACGCACGTCCAGGCTGGCGTGGACCTGCTGCGATCCCTCGATCTACTTCCGGCCCACATCGCCGGCGTGCTGGCCCAGTACCCGGTTGACTTCCTCTATGGCAACCTGGCCGCCGACATCTCGATGGCCAAGAAGTACGCCCCCGTCGGCAGGCATTGCCATCACTGGCATGTAGCGCAGGAGATGTACGAGGCGGCCGGAGACGATGAGCGGCTGCAGTCGGCACTACTTGGCTACCAGTGCCACCTGGCCGCCGACGTGCTGGCCCACAACTCCTTCGTGCCTCGCATGCTGCTGCTGACATCCAGTACGCGGGCCCTGGGGCACAGCTATTGGGAGCACCGTATGGATGCAGATGTCGGTCCGGAATACTCCCACCTGGCCCGCTGGATCGTCACTAGCTTTGATCATTCGCACACCGATGCGCTGTTTCGCCGCATTCTCTCGAGCACTTTGTTCACGTTCAGCACGAACCGGCGGATCTTCCGTGGGATGATCCGGATCAACGGCAACCAGAGCTGGCAGGCCATTTTTGACACAGTGGTGGACAATTCGCGCTGGGATCTCGACCCGACCACCGTGGTTCGTTTTCAACGGCACACATTTGAACTCGTGGCAGATTTTCTGATACATGGTGATGAGGCGCGAGCCGTCACGTTCGATCCGATCGGCGAGAAAAGCCTTAGAGAGGCAAAACGGATCCGGCGACGAGCCATGATAGCGGAAGGCTGGCCGGGCTCTGAGGCCATTCTCGCGACGGCTGACGATCACTTTCCGCTGCCTTCGGGACGCACCGACATGTGGGACCGGCGCGGAGGAATTTCGGCGGATTCCGTTCGAATGATCGAACGCTCAGTTGGAAAGGCCGGCGACCCGGCGCTGGAAACTCTGGCCTCGTTACTCTCTTCGGCGAATCAGGCTGGGCGGAGCCCCGCGTAGGCGATCATCACCTTGCGGGTCCCGGCCGATCCGAAGTCGATCTCGGCTTTCGTCTGCCGCCCCTCCCCGCTGAGCTTCAGGATCTCTCCCTGGCCGAATTCCGGATGAAGTACGGCCGCTCCGACTTCGATTCGCAGGTCTTCCTGCGATTCCGAGAAGTCGTAGTGCAGGCCGGACTCGCCGCCCGGGCGGGCGCCTGTCCGCCTCGATGCCGTTTCTCGTTGCCATCCGAACGACGATCCGCTCGCAGCGATCCGGCGATGCCGCGCCTGACCGGCCCTGCCTCGCCGCCCCAGCCGGCGATATTCGACGGGTCCCTCGGGTAGCTCGGAAAGGAACGACGACGGAGCCGAACTCGACTCGTTGCCATAACGCCAGCGACGGTCGGCGTGCGACAAGAACACTTCATGTTCCGCGCGCGTAAGTCCAACGTAGAACAGGCGCCGTTCTTCCTCGAGCCCCTCGTCGGTTTCCATCGAGCGGGAGAGTGGAAACAGGCCGTCCTCCAGGCCAACGATGAACACGACGGGATACTCCAGGCCTTTGGCATTGTGCAGGGTCATCAATGTGACGACTGACTCCGCCTCGTCAACGTCGTCCAGACCAGTCTGCAGTGCGGCGGACTGAAGGTAGAGTTCCAGGTCTGTTGCGTCGGCATGGCTGTCCTCGACGTCCGCCGGGTTGAAGGCAGCCGCCGCGGCAAGCAGTTCCGTCAGGTTGGCGATCCGGTCCTCCCCGTCGTCCTCCGCCTCGAGTGCCGCAACGAGTCCGAACGAAACGATCGCCGCCCGCAATACTTCCTCTGCCGTGGCGCTTCGGGCCAGCTCTTCCAGCGCAGAAATCCCGGCCGCAAAATCGCTGAGGGCGTGCGCTCCCGCCGCCGGCAGATCCAATTCCGGGGCCTGTTCCGCGGCCGCCAGAAGCGTCGAACGAAGCTCCGACGCCGCTGAACGGAGCCTCCCGAGCGTCACGGAACCGACTCCCCGGCGTGGCCAGCCGACACTGCGTATGAAGGCAGCTTCGTCCGCCGGATTGACCGCCAGCTGCAGATAAGCAAGCACGTCACGTATCTCGCGTCGATCATAGAACCGTACGCCGCCGACGATTCGGTAGGGCAGTCTCTCCCGTCGAAGGGCGTCCTCGAACGGCCGCGACTGGGCGTTCGTCCTGTACAACACCACGAGGTCTTCGAGCCGCCGGATCCCCTGCCGCGCTTGAATCTCGTCCACGACCCAGGCAGCCTCCGCGCGCTCGTCGCTTACCTGCATCACCACGACCGGGCAACCGCCTTCCCGATCCGTCCGGAGTCGCTTCTCCTTGCGGGCTGAGTTGTGTGCGATGACCGCGTTCGCTACGGCAAGAATCGACCCCGTCGAACGATAATTCTGCTCCAGACGCACGACCATCGCACCTGGAAAGTCCCGTTCGAAGTCGAGAATGTTTCTGAGGTCCGCACCACGCCAGCCGTAGATCGATTGGTCGTCGTCTCCCACGACGCAGATGTTTCCGTGACCCCCGGCCAGGTGCCGAATGATGCGGTACTGGGCGTGATTGGTGTCCTGGTACTCGTCCACAAGAACATGCTCGAAGCGGCTTGCGTATCGCTCACCCACTTCAGGGATGGTCTCCAGCAGGCGGACCGCCTGCACCAGGAGGTCGTCGAAATCGTATGCGGCCGACCGGGCGAGAATGCGCTCGTAGGCCGGATAGACGTCGGCGACAGCACGCGATATCAGATCGAATGCCGTAGACGTATACTCTTCGGGTCCGATCAGGGCGTTCTTGGCGTCCGAAATCCGGCTACGGAGAACCCGCGGCGTCCATCGCGCAGGGTCGAGTCCGACCTCTTCCATCGCTGTCTTGAGTGCCCGCAGAGCATCGTCTTCGGCATAGATCGAAAACCGCGCACCACGCTCCAGCCTGTCACCCTCGCGGCGAAGAAGACGGGCACAAATCGAATGGAACGTTCCGACCCAGAGGCCGACCGGGTCCGACCCCAGCAGTCCGGTGATGCGATCGCGCATCATACCCGCGGCCTTGTTCGTGAACGTCACCGCGATGATATGCTGCGGCGCAATCCCTTCCTCGCCGATCAACCTTGCGACCCGAGCAGTAAGTACGCGCGTCTTTCCCGAACCCGCCCCTGCGAGCACGAGCAACGGGCCATCGCCATGCTCTACGGCACACGACTGCTCCGGATTCAGGGCAGGACGATTCATTCCTGATCGCCCCTGGCCAACGGAAGATCGATCGCAAAGCTCGCCCCCGTCTCCGTATCGCACAGCCTGACGTCTCCGTGGTGCATGTCCACCAGTATCCGCCGGGCCAGTGACAGTCCGACTCCCCAACCGGTATCCTTGGTCGAGACCCCCACGTCGAACAGCGTACTTTTGACATTCGGCGCCACACCAGGTCCGTCATCACTGACCATGTACCTCGCCTTCCCATGCACCACACCGGCGAATGTGAGCCGAATCGTGCCCGCATTCCCGCCCAGTGAGTCCAGGGCGTTTTTCACGAGGTTCTCGAACGCCCACTCCAGCAGGGTCTCGTTGCCGAGTACCACGGGCCCGGGACCCTCGAGATCGAGCTGGATTTCAACCAGGCTGCCAAGGCCCGGAAGCCGATCTTCGAAATAGCGGGCCAGACGACGCACGACATCATGCGCGTCCACGGGTCCGAGTGTTGGCGACCTGCCCACCAGCTCGAAGCGCCGCGAGACCTTTTCGAGTCGTTCCACATCAT
The DNA here is from genome assembly GCA_965371255.1 of uncultured bacterium. Classification (GTDB taxonomy): domain Bacteria; phylum Gemmatimonadota; class Gemmatimonadetes; order Palauibacterales; family Palauibacteraceae; genus JARFPW01. The sequence continues at coordinate 16,189 of CBDUXS010000006.1, read as the reverse complement.
CTCGCATCTTGCCATGGACGTCCTCGCCGGCCATATCCGCCCCGCTTTCCATCAGCTGCAACCAGCCGGTAAGCGAGCTGAGGGGTGTGCCCATTTGATGAGCAGATTCACGGGCCATGGCGGACCATAGCCGCTCCCTCTCGCTGGCGTAGGCCGTACGGACGACCCACGCGGCAATGCCGACCACCGTGATGAGCAGGAGAGCCTGCAACCATGGAATCCACTTCAGCCGGCGCAGGAATGCCGGCTCCCCATAGTGCACGGCGAATCCGGCACGTTCGCTCACGAGCGGAGGGTTCCGCGCGTCAAGCAGTTCGATGTACTTCCGGATGCGCATAGTATCGGCGGAGCTCGTCGGATCTGCGTTGAACGGGAGATTGAGGACCGATGTCGGAAACCCCGAAGCATCCGTGGTAACGACGGGTATGCCGAGCCCCGACAGGTGGCGCAGCAGGGTCAGCTGACCCTCAGGTGTCAGACCGTCTGGCGACTCGGCAGCCTGAAGGATCTGGAAATAGACCCAACTGAACTCCGCCGCATCGCTCCGCAGCTCATCAGCCAATCGCTGTGTGTAGAGAACGTATGAGACGATGACGCTCGCCAGCACACCTACGATTGCGAGCGGTACGATCCGCTGCCGGTTCACCTCGGCTCAAGCTGGTCGAACCCGACGTACGGCCGCAGAGCCTCCGGGAGCGTCACCGTGCCGTCCGGCTGCTGGTTGTTCTCAAGCAACGCAACGATCGTCCGGGCAAGAGCCACACCCGATCCGTTCAGTGTGTGGACAGGGCGCGGTTTTCCGCCCTCCGCCGGCCGGTACCGAAGGTTTGCCCGACGCGCTTGATAGTCGGTGTATGAGGAACAGCTGGATACCTCGAGCCACCGACCAACGCCTGCCGACCACACCTCCAGGTCGTAGGTGATCGCATTGGAGAAACCCAGGTCTCCTCCCGCCACCAGGATCCGGCGATACGGCAACTCGAGTCGCTCCAGAACTACTTCCGCGTGCCGCGTGAGCAATTCCAGTTGGTCCCTCGACGTCTCGGGCGTCACGAGACGCACCAGTTCGATCTTGTCGAACTGGTGGACGCGAAGCATGCCCCTGGTGTCCTGTCCGGCAGCGCCGGCCTCGCGACGGAAACAGGGCGTGTACGCCGCATAAGCAATGGGGAGATCCTCTTCGGCGAGAACCTCGCCGGCATGGAGGTTGGTGAGTGGAACCTCCGCCGTAGGGACGAGAAACAGGTCGTCCGGTTCCGTCCTATACAGATCGGACTCGAATTTAGGCAGTTGACCGGTACCAATGAGTGCGTCCCGATTGACGAGAAACGGCGGCGCGATTTCCGTGTAGCCATGCTCGACCGTGTGCAGATCAAGCATGAACTGGATGAGCCCGCGGGATAGTCTCGCACCTTGTCCGACGAGAAGCGGAAATCCGGATCCCGCGATACGTGCTCCCCGCTCCATGTCGAGAGCCCCGAGCGACTCCCCGAGGTCCCAATGCGGGACCGCCAACGACCCTTCCCCCACGGTCTGAGGCTCACCCCACTCCCGTATCACGCGGAACTCGCCTTCACCGCCCTCCGGCACCAGAGGATCCGGCAGATTAGGGATGCCGAGCAACACTTCGCGAAGCGCATCGTTTACACCGGACAGTCGGCGGTCCAGGCCTCGAATCCGCTCTGCCACCTTCTGCATCGAATCAACAAGCTCATCGGAAGATTCACCGGATCGCTTCCGATCTCCGATCCGCCGGGACGCTTCATTGCGCTCGGCCTTGAGAGCTTCGACCTCGGCCAGGATTTCCCGCCGCTCGGTGTCGAGCTGCAGCGCCCGTTCGACGGCAGCGGTCCATCCGGAATCACCGCGTCGAGCGAGTAGAGTCGTGACCGCGGCAGGATCGCTCCGTAATACCCGGATGTCGAGCACTACTCTTCCTCAGGCTCGATGTTGCGTTGTTCGCAGTTGGGATTGACGACGTACTTGATATTCGCGGCGGCCGGAGACCCGTCGATCGACAGGATCTCAAGCTTGCCGAACACACGACAACGCGTTCTCACTGACAAACTCTGACGGCTTCTCACCACGAGTACCGATCCCACCGTGATTGGTACGGGCTCGTTTTGCGTATAGTCCTCAACTGGAGCCAGGATCAGTGCGTCGAATTCGGCATTCGAGTTCTGGATGCCGGCCGCCGACTCCATGCCGACTACTGACTCACGGGCTTGAAGCGTCGGGCCGAGGATTGGATCTACAGCAAACACGAAATCCCACGACGTGGACTGGTCTGTGCGAACGGCCGAACGGTTGAACAGGTCGAAAGCCGCGGGGTCGAGCAGACTGCCCGTCGCGAAGTCGTGCAACTCCACTTCCTCGGGGCCGGGAACCGGCGTGAAAAAAGGCTGGAACGGGTCGCTGCAGCCGGCGACCATAGCGACGAGCAGGAGCAATATTGCCAGACGTTCAGGGTAGATCACTAGGTCTTTCCGTCGGTTCGGGTGAACAGGTCGCGTATTATAGCATCGTTGGTCCGGGGCGCGAGACGGGGCGACCGCCCGTGTACGCCACCGTGTGACGGTATTAGGTTGGCCGCCATGGTCATTCGTGGCGATTCCACCCCGACTTTCGCCGTCGTGCTCGCCGGCGGTATCGGATCTCGATTCTGGCCGGCATCGACACACGATCGGCCAAAGCAGCTCCTGCCGCTGGGCGGAGACGAACCGCTGATCGTTGAAACCGTGCGGCGAGCCGAACGCCTGGTCGGTGCCGAATATGTTCGCCTGCTCACGGGACGCGACCTGGTAACCCCTTTTCGACAAGTTCTTCCGGACTACCCCGAGGAGCGGTTCTGGGTCGAGCCGGAGGCCCGGAACACAGGACCGGTGCTGACCTGGGCGGCCTCACGCATCGAACGTGAGGAGCCGGGGGCCATGATGATTTCGCTTCACGCCGATCATCTGATCAGCCCATTCGAGGCTTTCGCCGAGACCATCGAACGGGCAAAGCGAGCAGCCCGTGAACACGGTTCGCTTGTCTGCCTCGGGATCACACCGACGCGAGCCGAGACGGGTTACGGCTATATCGAGGCCGGTGCGGCTGTCGGCGACGGCGTGCGCGCGGTGAATCGTTTCATCGAGAAGCCCGGCCCGGAGGATGCCAGGACGTACCTGGAATCCGGGCGTCACCTGTGGAACACCGGCATTTTCGTCTGGCGGGCGGCAGATTTTCTGCTCGCCGTCGAACGCTGGTGCGAGGAAATCGCACCAGCCCTCCCGGCCCTCGACAACGACGATTTCGAGGCCTTCTTCGCCGGCGTTCGCCCGGTGAGCGTCGATATCGGAGTTCTCGAGCGAGCTGACAACGTGGAAACAGCTGCCGCGACCTTTGCGTGGGATGACCTTGGATCGTGGGAGGCCATCGCCCGCACGCGCGAGTCAGATTCGTCGGGCAATTTCACTTCCGGTCTGGTTCGCGTGATCGACGGCTCTGATAACATCGTCTGGTCCGAAGCGGGACGCGTGGTTCTGTTTGGCATGGAAAACCTGATCGTCGTCAGAACAGGCGACGAGACCCTCGTCATGCGGCGTGACCTGGCGCCCCAACTGAAGAAGATGCTGGAGCGGTTAAAGGAGGCTGAATCGTGAAGCTATTCCTGTTCGATGACCGCCTGGCCGACGCCTGGAGGCCGTTCGCGCTCACCCGACCGATCGGTGAGATCCGGTTCGGTTCGCTGACCCTCAGGGCGCGTATCGAACGCTGGGCGGAGAGCTCCGCCACCGCTTCATTCACCCGGGCGTGGCTGACTGATTTTTCCGAGCCAGGCGCCCCTCCCGCAGTGTCACGAGCCCAGGCGCCGGACGGTGGTGGGGCCACGCTCTTGATGTGTTCCCGGTTCGTTCCGCATGACGATGCCCCGTCACCTGGAAGTATTGCGACCGATGGACCGGTGCTGCTTCTCTGTCGCGGGCAAATCGCAGGCTATCTGGCTCGTGCGAGCGGTGACGTGCCGGATGGTGATTGGTTGCTGGACCCGGTCGAACCGGCCGGCGTCCAGACCGTGGAGCTGCCGGGGCGAATGCTCGACTCGGTGTGGAACCTGGTGGAATTCGGACCCGAACGGCTCATGCAGGACGTGCGACGGGCGGCGGCCGACAGGACCGGTACGCCGGATTTGCCGACCGGAGTGTACGTGCTGGGGGACGGCCCGATCGTATTCGGGGCAGACGTCACGCTCGAACCCGGCGTCGTCATGGATACACGACGCGGCGGGGTCGTACTGGGGGATCGGGTGGACGTGCGTGCGGGCGCCCGCATCGAGGGACCGTTCGCGGCCGATGCCGACTGCCGACTTCTCGGAGGCGATTACACTGCCGTGTCGGCCGGCGTGCACAGTTATCTTCGTGGTGAGATCGAAGCCACGACTACGTTCGGGTTCGTAAACAAGGCACACGACGGATTCCTCGGTCATGCCGTCGTGGGGCGCTGGGTGAACCTGGGCGCCCTGACAACCAACAGCGACCTGAAGAATACCTACGGCCCGGTCGCCCTCGGTGGTCCGCTCGGATCGGAAGGGACCGGCCTCCTGAAGCTCGGCTGCCTGTTGGGAGATCATGTAAAGACCGCGATTGGTACGCTGCTTACCACCGGAGCCGTGGTGGGCGCTGGCGCCAGTGTGTTCGGCGACCGATCGCCCGCAAGCTGGATACCTCCATTCGCCTGGGGAGCGGACGGAGCCGTCGGCTCCTACGACCTGGACCGGTTTCTGATCACGACGAACCGGGTGTTCCAACGGCGAGGCGTCGAAGTGGACGATCGGGTTCGGGGCTGGGTGACGGCCTGTTGGCAACAAGCGGTCGACGAGGCTGGCACCGGTTGAGGATTGCCTGTCTGGGCAGCGGGAGCCGCGGCAATTCGGTTCTCGTAGAGGCCGGCGACACCGCAGTGCTCGTAGACGCCGGATTCAGCGGTGCCCAGCTCGCCCGTCGCCTGGAGGAGCTCGACTATACGCCGGACCGGGTCTCAGCGGTCATCGTCACACACGAACATCGGGACCATACGGGCGGAATTGGAATCGCCGCGCGCCGGTGGGGATGGCCACTTCACCTGACCGCTGGAACCGCGGCTGCCTGCTCGTCTCTGATGCGAGGTGGCGAGCACCTCATCGTCCACGAGCGGGACGCGCGGTTCTCGATCGGCAACCTGGAGATCCGTCTTGTTCCGACGTGCCACGACGCTTCGGATCCGGTAGCCGTGCACCTGGCCGACACCCGAACAGGACTGACCGCTGGCGTTGCGACGGACATCGGCCGGGCTACCGCGCCTGTACGGGAGGCCTTCCGGCGCTGCCAGTTTCTCGTATTGGAATCCAATCACGATGAGGTTCTCCTTCGCGAAGCACCGTACCCCTGGTCACTGAAACAGCGAATCGGCGGAAGCCGTGGGCATCTGTCGAACCGTCTGGCCGGTGAGCTGGCAGCTGAGCTCGCCAATCCGGATCTGGGTGGCGTCCTGCTGGCCCACCTGAGCGAGGAGTGCAACGAATCCGCCACGGCGTTGGGCGAGGTGGAGCGCGCGCTTCGGAGCGTCAGGTTTCGCGGTTGCGTCGCGGTCGCCCGCCAGCACGAGCCATCCCCGTGGTTTGATATCGGGCACCTCGTGGAGAAGGTCCGGGACGACGGACCTCAAATTCGGCTGTTCGGGACGGTTACCTCACCAGTCGAATGATGTCGTTGGCGAACGCCAGCACCATCAGACCGAGAACGAACAACATTCCGAACTGGGTCAGCCGTACGCGGTGCTCCACGCTGATCGCCCTGCCGCGAAGCCCTTCGACGGTCAGGAACACCAGGTGACCGCCATCCAGCACCGGGATCGGAAGTAGATTGAGCACCGCGAGGTTGACGCTGATTATCGCCATGAATGCCAGAAACGGAATCAGTCCAGCGCGCGCGAACTGGCCGGAGAGCTGCCCGATCGCAATCGGCCCACCGAGTTCGCTCGCCGAATCACGACCGGAAAATATCCGGCCCACGAACCGACCGATCTCCGTGGCCCAATAGCCGGTCTGGCGGAATCCCTCGCCCACGGCCCCCGCGAACCCGAGCTTCCGGTTGACGTCGTTGGTCGAGACCACGCCGATCTGGCCGACGACGACGCTGTCACCGCTCATCGAGTCGAACAGTTTCATCGGAGCCGGCGTAATCGTGAACGTCAGCGTCTGCTCGCCTCGCTCGACGACCAGCTGAACGGGTTCTCCCACCCGTCCCTGCACGCCACGCACTACGTCGCTGAAGTCCAACGCACGGCGACCGGCAACTTCCACGATCAGGTCGCCGGCCCGCAATCCGGCCGCGGCCGCCGGCATGCCTTCCGTCACTGCCGATACGACGGGGACGTTCATTCCGTTCGCACCTGCCACGACCGAGAACGCAACGATCGCGAACGTGAAGTTCATGACGACACCTGCGACGATGACGACGAACCTGGCCCACAACGGTTTCTGATCGAAGTCGCGCGGAGACGGTGGCCGTGGTGGGCTCGACTTCCCTTCGAGAGGCTCGGTTACTTCCTCACCTACCATGCCTTCCATCTTCACGTAGCCGCCCAACGGAATCGCGGACAGCACATACTCGGTCTCACCCCGCTTGAATCCGACCAGCTTCGGACCAAATCCAATCGAAAACCTGGAGACTTCTATGTCGACGGCCTTCGCCGCCCAGAAGTGCCCAAGTTCGTGGACAAGAATCAGAACGCCCAGGACGACGATGGTCGCAGCTATGGTAAACAGCATGCAGTCATGAACTCCATGAAATTGTAAACGTCAGGACCAGCAATCCTGTCGCGGAACAGAAGCAGAGGGCCGCGTTCCTCAACAGGCTTCTAGCACCCCAAGCGGCCAGGGCGGTTCCCGACCATCTCCGTGGCCCGGCGCCGAGCCTCAGCATCCGCGACCACGACAGCCTCAACGCTATCCGCCTGGCCCCCGTCCCACGAGTCCAGAACCGCCCCCACGACGCGCGGGATCCCCGGGAAGTCGAGCGCGTCAGCCAGAAACGCCGCGACGGCCACCTCGTTGGCCGCGCTGAATGCGGCCGGGGCCGTACCTCCGACCCGCGCCGCGTCAAGTCCGATATCGAACATGGGAAATGCCTCCCGCCGTAATGGTTCGAACTCCAGCGGACCTGCCCGCACCGGGTCAAACGGTTCGAATTCATTCGGCAACCGTTCCGGTGCCGCGAGAGCATATAGAATCGGGACTTCCATCGTCGGGAATCCCAGTTGAGCCATCGTCGAACCGTCCTGAAACTCGACCATCGAGTGCACGATCGATGTAGGATGTACGACCACTTCAATTGCGTCTAATGCTATGTCAAACAACAGGTGTGCCTCGATAACCTCAAGTGCTTTATTGGCGAGAGTTGCCGAATCGACCGTGATCTTCGACCCCATGCTCCAGGTGGGGTGTGCGAGTGCATCTTCCGTTCGAATCCCGGCGAACTCGTCGGCGGGAAGAGTACGAAACGGTCCACCGCTGGCTGTTAGAATCAGTCGGCGCACTTCGCCGCTTGGCCGCCCCGCCAGGCACTGATGAATCGCGCTGTGCTCACTGTCGACCGGCAGAATTTCGCCGGTTCCATTCCGCCACGCGTTTACCACCAGCGCCCCACCGGCCACCAGCGACTCCTTGTTGGCCAGAGCGAGGCGCTTTCCCGCGTGCAGCGCCGACAGCGTCGCCTCCAGGCCGGCGGCTCCGACCAGAGCGTTCACCACGACATCCGTTCGTTCGTCGGCCGCGGCTTCGACGAGGGCGGCGGATCCGTACCGCCACTCTCCGGCCCAGGACGGAACGTGACCGTTATCCTCGCACCCGGCCACCACGACGAACTCCGGCTCAAACTCGGTCGCCAGTAGATCCAGAGCATCCAGGCGGCGTGCGGCACTCAAACCGACGACCCGAAACCGATCGGCGTGCCGCCGCAGCACATTGCAGGCTGAGGTGCCGACGGAGCCCGTGGCGCCAAGAACAACCACTCCCCTGCGTGTTGCCATCAGAGAAGCACGCGCAGACTCAGGTAGGCAACCGGGATCGCCCACAGCAATGAATCCATCCTGTCCAGGAGGCCTCCGTGCCCGGGCAGGAGCCCGGATGAGTCCTTCACGCCGCACTCCCGTTTGATCGCGGATTCAACCAGGTCACCGAGGATCGCTGCGCCGGCGACCAGCAATCCGATGAGGGCGACCCGGACGACCCCGAGCTCGGCAAATTCGGGAATGGCGGCTCGTGCCAGGAGCAACGCGCCGATCGGTCCGGCGACCAGTCCGGCAAGGCCGCCTTCCATCGTCTTGTTGGGACTGATGATCGGAGCCAACGGGCGTCGTCCGACTGCGCGTCCGGCGAAATAGGCCGCTGTGTCCGCCAGCCAGGTAATGCCGACCGGCAGAAGAAACAGGGCCGTGCCCAGACGCTGGTCGGAGGTCAGCGTTTCCCGCAGCAGTATCCCGTAGCTGAGAAGGCCACCCACATAGACGCATGCGCCGAAACTCAACGCAGCAGCCCGAAACGGCCGCTCCTGTGGCGGGATCCGAAGAGCGGCGATGCCGACCAATCCCATGAACAGCAGCGTCAGGTATACGAACGCTCCCTGTGGGCCGACCGTCCATGTCACGAACGGCAAAGCTGCCGCACCTGCTATTGCCGGGCGGCCGACGAATCTGTCACCTTGCGCCATCAGCATCCGGCCACATTCCCAGACTCCGATGGCGGCCAGCACGCCCAGTCCGGCCACCATCACCACGCCACCCCACCAGGCGACGATCACGACGATCGGTATTCCCACGGCCGCTACGGTCAATCGACGCGGGAGTTCGGAACCCATCAGGCCGTTACTCCACCAAAACGCCGCTCGCGACGCTGATAGTCCGCCACCGCTGCGAACAGCTCCGCGCGGCCGAAGTCAGGCCACAGGACCTGTGTCACATGAATCTCGGCATACGCAATCTGCCACAGGAGAAAATTTGATACCCGCATCTCCCCCGACGTCCTGACGAGTAGGTCCGGATCGGGCCAGCCGGCCGTGTAGAGCTCGTCGGCGAACCGATCCGGATCGATATCCGCAGCTTCCAGCCGCCCGGCCGCAACGAGTTCCGCAAGCCTGCGAGCGGCGTGCGCGATCTCGTCTCGGGATCCGTAACTTATCGCCACATTGAGACTCATCACGGATCCTGCAGACGTCGCCGCTTCGAGAGACTCCACAGACTTCCGGGCCGCCGGTGGAAGCATGTCACGGTTACCGAATACTCGTGTTCGGACACCCCGGTCACGCAGCTCCTCCGTCTCACGCTCGACGAATTCATTGAGGAGCCGCATCAAAGCGCTTACTTCCTGCGCAGGACGTGACCAGTTCTCGAGAGAAAACGCATACAGGGTAAGATGATCGATACCCAGTTCCAGGCTGGCTTCGACAGTCCGTCGCACCGCCCGCATGCCTTCCACGTGACCGCGCCACCGCGGAAGCCCCCGATCGGCGGCCCAGCGACCATTGCCGTCCATGATGATCGCTACGTGGCGCGGCAACTCGCCGGATCGGAGCTGATTCAGAAGCGCTTCGTTCTGCTCTCCGTTCATCGTGTCGGCTCCGTTGCGCCTCGAAGTCGCAGAAGTGTCCGCGTGCCCCCGCGGAGACTGTACGCTTCAAACCCTGCTCTTTGCATTCGCTCCGCGATCTCCGCGCTGACCATCCCCTGGGGACAGACGAGAACCACCGGCCGCGAGCGATCGAACGCGGCGAATCCTGCGTCAAACTCCTCCGGCGCGTGACGCACCGCCCCGGCGACGGGATCCGAAGGATCATCGGACGGCCGCAGATCGATAATCAGGGCATCGTCCGGCATGTGATCGGTAAACAGGCCAGCGGCGATCACGGCATCGAGCCGAAGGCCGCGCAGACATACGTTCGAGGCCTCGGAGATCACGCCTTCCAGGACACAGCTGTCCAGGCCCTCTTCTTCCCTGACCAGGGTCTCCGGCCGTGCGGCGGTTGCCGTCCGTCCGTCGCTTATCGAGCAGTATTCGCGCACGCGGGCCGACAGGTCATGCGTCCCGATATGCCGCGCCAGATCGATGATCTCTTCTTTGTCAGATCCGATGAGAGGCCGGAGCACCGGTAAGGAAACCGAGGCATCGATCGCCCGCAGATTGGCGAGCGTCTGCGAGGACACCTGGCCCACGGCTTCCCCGGTGACGATCGCATCTGCCCGCGTGCGCAGGGCAATGGCCTCGGCGGCCCGATACATCTGGCGCTTCAGCGCGACTTGAAGATACGAACTGCCGACGACCGCCTTGAGCTGCTCGACGACCGGGACGAAGTCGAGCGTGTACAGACGGGGCCGGGTCCCGAAGCTCCAGCGATCGGCCAGGTGCTTGGCGACCTCGAGTACCATCCGACGATATGCGTCGCCGCCGAGGTTGCAGAATACGTAGTCGAGTGCCACGCCACGTCTCAGGAGTTTCCACGAAGCGACAGCCGAGTCGAATCCCCCGGACAGCAACGATACGGCGCGACTTTCGACACCAAGGGGAAGCCCGCCGGCTCCCGGAGAGCGCCCGGCAAACAAGTAGGCCTTCTCGTCGCGAATCTCTACGCACACCTCCACATGTGGATCATCGAGGTCCACGGTTGCGTCCGGGTTCAGTGCGGCCCCCAACTGCTGCATCACATCCATCGACCCGAAGCCGTGTCGGCCAGTGCGGCGTGCGCGGACGGCGTACGTATGCCCTTTCACGACGTCTCCATACAGATCGACACCCCGCGTGACGATCGTCTCCAGATCGGCTGGCAGAACGGCATCGATCCGGGACCACGAGCTGAGACCGAACACTTGTGAGAGTGGCTCGTCCGCCTCCGCGCAATCGGTCTCCACGAACAGCCGACTCCATTCCTCGCGGATCACGCAGCTGCCGTCCACAGACTTGTACGCGTCCCGGATGTTACTCACGAGCTTGCGCTGAAATCGACGGCGCGTTCGCCGGCCTTTCGTCGCGAGTTCTCCGGCAAGGCGGAGCATCAGGAGGGACGTTTCTGGATGCGTCATACGGGAAGGATACGGTGGCGACCGGGGCAAGGGCGACTGTCCGGTCGGGCCACCCGGTTCAGCGGATGAAGACCGGCGGTCAGGAATCCGGGCGTGATGAAGGGATCCGCCCCGCCACTATCGCTGCGATCACACCCACGACAGGGATCGCCGTGATGATACCGATCAGAATGAAGCTCTCTGGAATATTCGACATTTCCCTAACTCCCGTTGCCTTTTCTACTGCACTCCGAAATACGAGGTGGTCGCGACAAGTCTACCGCCGCATCGGTGGCCCGGGCAAGCGATGGAAACTGTCCGGTTTCGGGACACACGATCCCATTGGCGAACGCTTCAGGCGTCAATGGCGAGGTTGTCGCTCGCACCTAAGTGCTGGTATGCTTTCATGTTACCATAACAGTCATTTCTGGCACACGTGTTGCTTTACGAGGAGGCAGATACGACAGGGTTCGGCTGCCGGCGGCGGCGGCACATGGAGGAAGATGATGCGGTACATATGGTCGCGTGACGGCCTGGCTACACGTAACGAAGGATTGAGAACGCTGCTCTCCGCGGTCGTGATCGTGGTAGGGACGTGGTTGACGGGTGAGGTCGGTCAGACCGGCCTGGAGAGCAACGCATTTGAGGCGGCCGGGGATATCGAGGGAGTGTGGACGTGGGTCGCGGAATCTCCGGCTGATAAAGCCTGGAGCGGTGATCCGGTCGCCTCGTTTTTCGAATTCAGGCAGGTCGATTCGGGCCTGATGGCTCGCGTGATGCTGCAAAACCGGTCGGGCTCAAGCATCGAAAAAGTAACGCACATCAGCTTCGAGAATGGTCGACTCTCCCTGGAAACAGCCGGAGGCACGGAATTCCACGGTCGTCTGAGCGCTGACGGACGGGCGATTGACGGTACGATCGCTTGGGACGGATTCAGGTCCAACGTAAGTCTGGAGAGAGTCGTGACCCGAAAGCGACCGCAGGTCATGGTCCCCCTGCGCGACGCCTAGGGTCCGACTCTCTGCTTTCTTCGTACGATTCGTACGATCCGGCGACGGACCGTCGGGGTTCTGAGCAAAAGCAGCAGTAACAAAACGAGGGCGAATACAAGCGGTTCACGGGTATCCGCCTTGACCTTCCAGTAGTAGTGGAGCACTCCCAGCGCACCAGCCGCGTACACGAGACGGTGCAGTTTCATCCACCGTTTTCCCAGCCGCCGGATCCAACGCCGCGTCGAAGTGATCGCGAGGGGAATCAACAGAAGCCATGCCGCGAATCCCGACATGATGAACGGCCTCTCGATGATATCCTCGATGATATACGACCACGCGAAGAACTGATCCAGCACGATGTAGGACAGGAAATGAGCCGTCAGGTACCCGAATGCCACCAGACCCACAAACCGTCGATGGCGGACGAGCCGGTTCCAGCCGGTGATGCGCCGGACAGGAGTCACCGCAAGGCTCAGCATCAGGAACACGAGGCCCCACCAGCCGAGCCGGTGCAGGATCTCCTCGATCGGGTTCGCTCCCAATCGATCGCGCAGGAAATCGGTCGCGAGCCAGGCAGCCGGGAGAGCCGCCCCGATCCACGGGAGAAAGCGAACGGTCGCGCGGCGGATCCGACCGCCGTTCAGAAGTCTCTTCTCAGGTCCATGCCCGCATACAGGTTCGCGACCTGCTCCCCGTAACCATTGAACATCAGCGTCGGGCGCCGCCGAAACTCTCCCAGTCTCCGTTCGCGAGCCTGGCTCCAGCGCGGATGGTCCACCTCCGGATTCACATTGGCATAGAACCCGTACTCCGACGGCAGCATCTGTTGCCAGGTATTCAGCGGTCGCTGCTCGACGAAGCGGAGCTTCACGATCGACTTGATGCTCTTGAATCCGTACTTCCACGGAATCACGAGGCGTATCGGAGCTCCATTCTGATTCGGAAGATCACGGCCGTACAGGCCGGTCGCCATCAGGGTGAGAGGGTTCATCGCCTCATCCAGCCGAAGACCCTCCACGTACGGCCACTCGAGAATCCGGCGCCGCTGCCCCGGCATCTGGACGGGGTCGAACAGGGTCACGAACTCCACGAATTTCGCCTTCGAGGTGGGCTGAACGCGCCGGATGAGGTCGGCCAACGGAAATCCGCGCCATGGGATCACCATCGACCAGGCCTCGACGCACCGCAGGCGGTAAACCCGCTCTTCGATCGTGTGCGGTGCCACGAAGTCCTCGAGGTCGTACACGGCCGGATTCGTCACGTGACCTTCCACGGCGATCGACCACGGTCTCGGTCGAAGGGACCGCGCGTTCCTGGACGGATCGCCCTTCCCTGTCCCGAACTCGTAGAAGTTGTTGTACCCCGTGACGTCCTCGTACGGCGTGAGCTCCTCACCACGCTCCGATGTCGTCTTCGACCAGTCGCGCTCCTGACCGGTCCCCCGACTCTGTCCCGCCGCGGTGTCCGTGTCGCAGGCGGCCAGTGCGCCTGGAACGGACGCCACCGCCATCGCAGCCAGGGCCGAGCGACCGATGAAGTGCCTGCGATTCAGGTACGTGTCGTACGGAGTGATCTCCGAGGATGGTACATCTGCCGGCTTGCGGATCAGCATCCAGCCCTCGATTGGTGAGTCGGTGTGCGCGTTCGTGTGCGAGGCTATACCGGGAGAGCAAAGCGGGGTTCCGAAAGGGGCACGGCGGGTGCTGGAAATCCCGGCGGGTAAAATGGCAAGGGCGGGATTTGAACCCGCGACCTAGGGCTTATGAGTCCCCCGCTCTGCCAGACTGAGCTACCCTGCCGGACACGACTGTGGCCGGAGCAAACTCCAGCCGTCAAATAGCGGGGGCAGGATTCGAACCTGCGACCTTCGGGTTATGAGCCCGACGAGCTACCGGACTGCTCCACCCCGCGTTGAAGGCCGACCATTGTAGACGGGGCCTCGTCAGTCGTCAACCCCGGCGGCAACGGCCTCGGAACGCGGCACGAAACGGATGAGAAGTTCTCCGTCACGTACGAAACCGAACTCCTCCCGAGCCACCCGTTCGATCGCCTCCGGGTCCGCGACGAGACTGTCGCCGCGATGAACCAGGGAGTCGGTCAGCGACACGAGCGCGTCGACGCGGTCCACGAGGGTGGCCCGGTCGGTCTGCATGGCGTGGATATCGAGGACATTGTAGACGCCGCCGAACAACCCGTAATACACGCCGGAGACCACGAAACCGGCGACGGCCAGGCGTCGTCCAAGTCGTTTCATCCGCTCATGCATAGGTGTCTCTCCCGACGAACTCCGCCGCGTCACCGAGCTCCAGTTCGATCTGCAACAGGCGGTTGTACTTGGCGACACGCTCCGATCGACACGCAGACCCAGTCTTGATCTGGCCTGCTCCGGTCGCGACCGCAAGGTCTGCGATAAACGTGTCGGCGGTCTCGCCGGACCGGTGGGAGATCACGGACGTGTATCCGGCAGCCGATGCGACGTGGAGGGCGCTCAATGTTTCCGTCACGGTACCGATCTGATTCAGCTTGATCAGGATCGAGTTGGCGATCCGAGCTTCGATGCCTCGACGCAGTCGCCCGACGTTGGTTACGAACAGGTCGTCACCGACGAGTTGCACCTTGTTTCCGAGCTCGCGCGTGAGTGCGGCCCAGCCGTCCCAGTCGTCCTCTGCCAGCCCATCTTCAATCGAGACTATCGGATAGGCGTCGAGCCAGTCGCCATACATCGCCACGAGGTCCTCGGAACTCTTGCTGCCCGCCTCGCCGGCGCTCTGAAATACGTACCTGCTCGCGTCCGGCTCGTAGAATTCGGTCGCGGCGGAATCAATCGCCAGGGACACGTCGGAGCCGGCCACGTATCCGGCATCGTCGATCGCCTCGAGAATGTGATCCAGGGCCGCGCGGTTGGATGCCAGGTTTGGGGCGAAACCCCCTTCGTCGCCGACCGAAGTCGATAGTCCGACCGCCCTGAGCCGCTGGCGAAGAGCATGAAATACCTCGGTGCCCGACCGCAGCGCTTCGCTGAACGTCGGCGCCCCCAGCGGAACGACCATGAACTCCTGGATGTCCACGCTGTTGTCCGCGTGCACGCCGCCGTTCAGGATATTCATCTGAGGTACGGGCAGCCTGGTTCCGTCTCCGAGATGGCGATAGAGCGGTATGTCCCGCGTCTCGGCGCCGGCGCGAGCCACGGCCATGGACACCGCGAGCAGAGCGTTCGCGCCCAACCGTCCCTTGTTCGGCGTGCCGTCCATTCCAATCAACCGCGCGTCGATCGCCGCCTGGTCCGTGACGTCCGCCCCATGCAACCCGTCGGCGATCTCCCCCGCCACGTTGGCGACAGCCTGCAGGACGCCCTTGCCGCCAAATCGTCCCGGGTCACCGTCACGGAGCTCGACCGCCTCGTGAATTCCTGTCGAGGCCCCGCTCGGAACCGCCGCACGGCCGGACCGCCCATCGGCCGTGCGCACTTCCGCCTCGACCGTGGGGTTGCCTCTCGAGTCGAGAATCTCTCTGGCATGAATCGAATCGATGGCGGACATGCGTGTAATCCGATCAGAGCGGCCTGTCGCGATGCGTAGGATCGCCGCAAATTTGGCCGCTAGACCGTATACTGACAAGATGGGCCCGTGAGGACCCACTCCCTCATCCAGTCATCCAGGAGACGTCATGAAACGCGACCTCGCACAAGGCGCCGGTGCTATCGGGATCGGAATCGCGGTGATCGCCATAGTTGTTGCCCTGTTGTTCGGCTTCAACCGCATCAACGATTACGAGGTGTCAGTAAAACGCAACCCGGTCACCGGGGCCGTCAGCTCGACCCCTTTCCGGCAGGGTCTGTATCACTCGATTCTCCGTTCGTGGACGAACTACTCCACGCGCGAGATCCAGTTTCCTCTGCAAGGGGGATCCGAGACCCTCACGGCACTTACGTCCGATCAGCTGCAGATCAGAATCGACGCGGCGTATCGGTTCCGGTTAGTACCGGATTCGGTCGTCAACCTGTTCCTCAGCGTGGGTGA
The DNA here is from genome assembly GCA_965371255.1 of uncultured bacterium. GTDB lineage: Bacteria > Gemmatimonadota > Gemmatimonadetes > Palauibacterales > Palauibacteraceae > JARFPW01. The sequence goes on along the minus strand of CBDUXS010000006.1, from coordinate 108 downwards.
ACCTCCAGCCGTCCACACGTACATTTACAACACGTACCGCTCGGCCGTGCGGGACGCAGTGGCAGAGATGACCGCGTCCGACGTGCTGTCCCAGGACCGGGCCCAGAT
>CBDUXS010000005.1:0-21703 GCA_965371255.1 uncultured bacterium | reverse complement strand
TCGCACATGCCAGGCGACAAGCACTTGAGGTGTTCGTTCTGCGGCAAGTCCAAGGACAGCGTCAAGAAGTTCATCTCGGGTCCGAACGTCTATATCTGCAACGAGTGCATCTCACTGTGCAACGAGATCCTCGCGGAAGAGGAAGACCGCGAAACTGCCGCGCAGATTTCCGACGTCCTGAGTCCGGTCGAGATAAAGGCGGTCCTGGACGAGTACGTGATTGGCCAGGAAGAGGCGAAGCGCACGCTCGCCGTCGCCGTGTACAATCATTACAAGCGGATCAACCACCGCAGTGTGATCGACGACGTCGAGATCGAGAAGTCGAACATCCTATTGATCGGGCCGACGGGCGTTGGCAAGACGCTGCTCGCACAAACCCTGGCCCGCATGCTGCAGGTTCCGTTCACCATCGCCGATGCTACGACTCTCACGGAGGCCGGCTATGTCGGCGAGGACGTCGAGAACATTCTCGTACGATTGCTCCAGGCGGGCGACTACAACATCGCAGAGTGTGAACGCGGGATCGTATATATCGACGAGATCGACAAGATCGCCCGAAAGAGCGAAAACCCTTCGATCACTCGCGATGTCAGCGGCGAAGGAGTCCAGCAGGCCCTGCTCAAGATTCTGGAGGGTACGGTCGCGTCGGTACCTCCACAGGGCGGACGCAAGCACCCGCAGCAGGAGTACATTCAAATCGACACGCGCAATATCCTGTTCGTGTGTGGAGGCGCGTTTGACGGACTCGAGGACATCATCGAGCGACGGCTGGGAAAGAAGCAGATCGGATTCGGTCCGGACGCTCGCTCGGACTCCGACGAGTCGGACACGCTTTCGGCCGTAGAGCCGGAAGATCTGCTGCGCTATGGCCTGATCCCCGAACTGGTGGGACGAGTCCCGGTTACCGTGTCGCTGCACGACCTGGACGAAGACGCGATGATCGAGATCCTCACTCGTCCGAAGAACGCCCTGGTCAAGCAGTACCAGAAGATGTTCGAGCTCGAGGGCGTAGGCCTCACGTTTGACCCGAAGGCACTCGAAGCGGTGGCGAAACAGACTATCGAGCGCGGCACAGGCGCTCGCGGGCTGCGTGCCGTCCTGGAGAGCGTGATGGTGGACGTCATGTTCGAGCTTCCGTCTCGGGACGATGTCCGTGAGGTCGTGATTACGCGTGAGACCATCGAAGACGGCACCGACCCACTGTTGATTCTCGAGCCCGAGGCGCAGCGTCGAGAAGCTTGACCGCTCCGGTATCGGAAATGCGCGCGTCCGTCAGGTCGAATTTGCCGGCGCGATAGGTGCGCCCGGTCAGGATCCGCCCGGACAATTCCCGCAGGTAGCGGTTGCCGGCCGCTCGAATTGCGGCAAGTCAAGCCTGATCAACGCGCTCGTGGGCCGCAAGAAACTCGCGCGAGTCTCACAGGTACCGGGCAAGACCCGTGAGATCAACTTCTATCTGATCAACGACCGGTTCTTTCTCACCGACCTTCCCGGATACGGCTTCGCTCGGGCCCCCGAGGCAGCTCGGGAACAGTGGCGTGTGCTCATAGAGAGCTTTCTGAGCGACAATTCCGAACTCGCCGGGATCGTTGTTCTCATCGATTCGAGGCGAGGGCTCCAGGTCCAGGATGAACAATTGCTCGGCTGGCTGGCTGCCTTGAAGATTCCCGCCCTATTTGCGCTGACGAAAATCGACAAGCTGAATCGAAGTGGGCGGAAAAAGGCCGAGGAAGCACTGCGACGTGATCTCGAACTACCCGCTGACCAGGTTATCGCCACTTCCGCACACTCGGGCGAAGGTGTGGATACATTACGCGAGAGCCTGTTCGCTCTCGTCGATTCTCATGCCACGGAGGCCGTATAAAATGGCGCATTTCTCGTCCTTGAGGCTACGGCGTCTGGCGATCTCGACGCTGGTCGCCTTCTGGACGGCCGCCTGTGGCGGAACGGTCGCCCCGGACACGTCGGTGGGACCGACGGCGGCGATGGCACAGGATGTGGAGGGATGGAGCCTCGAGCTCGAAGCCGAGTCCTCCGGCAAACGACACATGGGCCCGGTCGGCTACGGCACGCTGTCGCAGGACGATATCACGGTTCTCGTGCAGGACGGCAGTGTTCGGATCAAGGTCGTACCGTTGTCGGAATGGGTGATTCGGCTGACGGCGCCGGACACGTACCGGCGGCTGAACGGATTCAAGGTCGCGCGCGGCGCGGAGATCCTCGAACGCAGTTCTCGGGCGGGTGAGCGAGGCTGGCCGCTGGTCCTGTTCGTGACCTTCTTCAGCCAGGCGGTCGAGGAGAAGTTCGAGCCGCATGACCTCCAGATCAGGAACCAGGGGTTCGTGTACCGGCCCCTGGATATCCTGCCCGTCACCCCGGACTTCACGCGCGAACGTCTGCGCCAGCAGGAGACCCAGATTGCGCTTTACCTCTTCCCGCCGGAGATCGATCTCGACCTCCGCACGGAGGTCTCCTACGGCAATGGCAGCAGCTTTCGGTGGGACGGCATCCGGTCGATTCTGGACTCGGAACTGGCGCTCGTCAATTCGCGAGCAGGGGCGCGTAGCGACGAGGAAGAGACGCAACCATAGCGCGGCAGGCTAGGTGTCGATTCCGAACTGTTTGATCTTGCGGTACAGGGTCCGCTCACCGATCCCGAGGCGCTCCGCGGCTTTACGGCGATTCCCGCCCACCCCGGCCAGTGCAATTGAGATGGCCTCCCGCTCGATTTCAGCCATCGTCATCTCCGGTGCGAGCTGTATCGACGGATAGTGCTCGCCGTCATCCTCCCGGCCGCCTGACACTTCAATGGCCGCGATTTCCGGAAAAATCGAATCTGTCGCAGAAGCCGCCCCGGCGGCGGCGTCCCACGCGGAGGCGTCCGCGGCTGTATACCGGGACCTGAATCGATTGAAGTCCGACCGAAGGTCTTCGAGGTCGATCTTCATGTCGACGAGTGTGCGGAACAGCAACTCCATCTGGGGAATGGGTGGCATGCCTTCGGACGTGTCCGACGTCACGACGGCGAAAGATTCGTCCGACGGAACGACGGGAAGCAGGGCCCGTCCGCTCGTCTCCCGTACATCCAAGGGAATGTCCTCCGCACGGATTACCGATCCCGGCGCAAGCACGACCATCGACTCGATGAGATTGCGTAACTCGCGGATGTTGCCCGGCCACTCATAGTCCATCAGGATCTGCATCGCTTCGGGGGATAGGCCTTTGAACTCCCGCTCGTGGATCCTGCTCAGCTCATCGATGAACCGGCGAACGAGTATCGGAATATCGGGGCGGCGGTGACGCAGCGGGGGCAGCGCCACATGCAGGACGTTGATCCGATAGTAGAGGTCCTTGCGAAACGACCCGTGCCGGACGGCGTCGCGCAGCTGCTTGTTCGTGGAGGCGACGACCCGGACGTCAACCTCGATTTCGACGTCGCCGCCGACGCGCATGAATCGCCGGGTTTCCAGCACCCGCAGCAGTCGGGTCTGGAGAGCCGGCGACATCTCGCCGATCTCGTCCAGGAGCAGCGTACCGCTGTCCGCGAGTTCGAACATTCCTTTGCGTCGGGAGGTGGCCCCGGTGAACGCGCCCTTCTCGTGCCCGAACAATTCGCTCTCGAGGAGAGACTCCGGGATCGCCGCGCAATTCACCGCAATGAACGGACGGGATCGCCGCGGCGACAGCTTGTGAATCGCCCGTGCCGCCAGTTCCTTGCCCGTACCGCTCTCTCCAGTGATCAGCACTGTCGAGCGCACCGCCGCGATGGTGTGGATGCGCTCGAGAACCTCGTGCATCGCGTCGGTCCGTCCGACGATTCCGGTTTCTATCTGGAGTTCGAACCGCTCGAGTTCCCGTGTGAGTACGACCTGGATTTCCGCCGGATCGGCCGGACTCGTCAGAATGGCGTCGAGATCGAGATCCTCGGCGCGCGATCCTGCCCTCGGGATGTGGTCCGGATGCACAACAGCGATGACGGGAGGACGCGGGATGCGCGAGGCGAGATTCGCGACCTGGAGGCGCGCCTCCCTGGCACCCAGGTCTCCCGTGAGCACGAGGGCGAATACCGGCTCGTCCCTCGCCCGTGTCTCGATCGCATCCAGATCAGCCAGGATCTCGGCCGTATGACCGTCGGCCGCGGCCGCCGTGCGAACGGCCACCGCAGTCTCGATGTCGGAATCCTGAATGAAGACTAGAGCCATGGTCTTACGACACGGGTTCGTCGTGCGATGTCCCGGTGCCGCGCAGAAGCGCTGCGGCATGTCGAACGAGCGGCGTGAGCGCCGCCAGGCCGTCCTCTACACCGGACGGACTGCCCGGCAGGTTTACGATGAGTGTTCTGAGCCGCGTTCCAACCACCCCCCTTCCCAGAGCTGCCCGGACCGTAGTCTCGCGGCCCACCGCGCGAATCAGCTCGGCGATTCCGGGAACTTCCCGCTCGATGACAGACCTCGTTGCTTCCGGCGTCACGTCGCGCTCCGTCAAACCCGTCCCGCCGGTTGTCACGATCAAGTCACAGGTTCCGGCATCAGCCCAGGCGGCCAGGATCGCCGCTACCGGTCCGGTGCCGTCCGAAACCACTTCACGGCAGGCGAATTCGAATCCCTGCTCCACCGTCCAGGCCTCGATTCGAGCGCCGGACACATCGTCGCGGGTTCCCGCGGCGACTCCGTCGGACACGGTGAGAATGCCCACCCGAACCTCCGCCTCCCTGGTCACTTGCGAAGCGAACCGTCCGAATAGAACGGCATCGCCACGACCTCAGCCGGTATCATCCTGCCTCGGATGGAGACTTCTACGGCCGAGCCGGGTTTCGCGGACGGGGGCAGATACGCCGTGCCAATTCCGAATCCGAGCGACGGGCTCATCGTCCCACTACGCACGGATGCGCAGACCGAGCCGTCCATGCTCACCTCGTAACCCGGTCTCGGGAATCCACGTTCGAGCAACCTGAATCCACGCAGGCGACGCGTGAGCCCGTCGGTCTTCTGCCGCATCAGGGCTTCCCGACCGATGAATTCGTTCCCGGCGAGCTTCACGAGCCAGCCCAGCCCGGCCTCGAGCGGGCTGGTTTCATCATCCAGGTCGTTTCCATACAGCGCATACCCCATCTCCAGGCGAAGACTGTCGCGTGAGCCGAGCCCGACGGGAATCAGGCCGACCGGGGAACCCGCATCCAGGAGAGCCTCCCACACGCCTGCCGTTCGCTCCGCCGGAAGGTACAGCTCGAAGCCGTCCTCGCCCGTATACCCCGTCCTGCTGATCACGCAAGGCGCACCGCAGACGTGGCCCTGCGTGAATCTGTAGAATCCGACCGAATCGAGGTCTTCCATGGTGAGCGGCGCCAGGATTTCCTGACTCAGAGGACCCTGCAGCGCCAACAGGCCCACGCCGTCGCTCTCGTCTTCGAGGTACACGTCAAACCGGGTCGCCTGTCCTTTGAGATGCGTCCAGTCCTTGTCGAGATTCGCGGCGTTGACAACCAGCCGGAAGCGATCTGCTCCGAGCCGATACACGAGAAGGTCGTCGACGATGCCGCCGTCCTCGTGACACATGACACTGTACTGGGCCTGGCCGACCTCGAGGCTCAACGGATCATTGCTGGTCGTCCACGAAACGAAAGGACCGGCGTCCGGACCCGTAACAAGGAACTCACCCATGTGGGACACGTCGAACAGTCCGGCCGCATGGCGAACGGCCTCGTGCTCCCGGCGAATCCCCGTCGGATACTGGACGGGCATCGAAAATCCGGCAAACGGCACCATCCTGGCATTCAAATCTGCATGCAGGTCGGTGAGAGGCGTCCGCTTGAGGTCACCCATTCGCAACTCGTCTGGTTTGGGGGCCGGCGCCGGCGGCGCCTGATTCAGAGAATATAACGCCGGAGATCGTCATCTTCGACAATGCGGGCCAGGCGCGCTCGTACGTCCTCCGCGTCGATGTGAATTGACGACCCCGATCCTTCATCCGGCAGACCGAACATCACATCTTCCAGGAGTGTGGTCAGGACGGTGTGAAGGCGGCGCGCGCCGATGTTCTCCATCCGCTGGTTTACGTCAGCCGCGATGCGGGCAATCTCCTCGATAGCGGCTCGCGTAAACGATAGTTCGGCTCCTTCGGTGGCCACCAACGCCTGGTATTGAGACAGCAACGCATTCTTGGGCTCCAGAAGGATGCGCACGAACTGTTTCTCATCCAGGCTATGGAGTTCCACGCGGATGGGAAATCGGCCCTGCAACTCGGGAATCAGGTCGGACGGCCTGGCGACGTGAAACGCTCCCGCCGCGATGAACAGAATGTGTTCGGTTCCGACAAGGCCATACTTGGTCTGAACGGTTGATCCCTCGACGATCGGCAGCAGATCTCGCTGGACGCCTTCACGGGACACGTCCGGGCCCTGCGTGCTGCCTCCGCTGGCCACCTTGTCGAGCTCATCCAGAAAGATGATCCCCATGCTTTCGGCGCGGCGCACGGCCTCGTCGATCACCTCGTCCATGTCAATCAACTCGTCCAGCGCTTCATTGACGAGAATCCGCCGCGCCTCTGAGACCGTAACCCGCCGCTGCTTCGTGCGCTTCGGCAGCATGCTCGAGAGGACCTCACTGAAATTCCAGTCCACACCCTCCATGCCCGCAGCCGTCATGTCCATGACCGGCAGGGCGCTCTCCGTGATGTCGATCTCGACCTCACGATCTTCCAGCGCTTCGTCCCGCAGCAGACCACGCAGCTTCTCGCGGGTCCTACGACGGCGCGCCTCCTGTGGGTCCTCGGCGGCGGGCTCGTCCGCCAGCCGGACTTCGCCTGCGGCGCCTACGACGAAACTGCGATCCGGACTCCCGGCGGCAGCCGGCTCCGGGGTCCGCCTGGCAACCGTGGGAAGCAGCATGTCGAGCAACCGTTCCTCGGCCCGCTCGGCCGCCGTCTCGCGGCAGGTCTCCTCGCGCTCCTGTCGGACCATGTTGACGGATATGTCTACGAGATCGCGCACCATCGACTCGACGTCGCGGCCCACATAGCCGACTTCGGTGAACTTCGACGCCTCCACCTTGACGAGCGGCGCGCCGGCCAGCCGGGCCAGGCGCCGGGCAATCTCGGTCTTCCCCACCCCCGTAGGTCCGATCATGATGATGTTGTTGGGCAGGATTTCCTCACGCAATTCGGGTTCCACGCGCTGACGGCGCCAGCGGTTGCGCAACGCGATGGCCACGGCCTTCTTGGCGTCATCCTGACCAATGATATATCTGTCGAGTTCCGCGACGATCTGCCGCGGGGTCAACGAGGCGAATTCATCGCCTTCGTCGAATCTGTCTCCGTCGTCGGTCACTCCGAGGTATCTCCCGTAAGTTCGAGCATCGTGAGGTGCTCGTTCGTATACACGCAGATGCTCGCGGCGATCGTCATCGCCGCCCGCACGACCTCCGGGGCCGGCAGGTCCGTGTTCGCGACGAGCGCCCGGGCAGCGGCCAGCGCGTAGCTGCCTCCCGAACCGATCGCCAGGATTCCGTCGTCCGGCTCGATCACTTCCCCGGTGCCGGACACCAGCAGGCTCCGCTCGCGGTCGGCCACGAGGAGCAACGCCTCGAGCCGGCGCAGATATCGATCGCTCCTCCAGGTCTTTGCCAGTTCGACGGCAGCGCGGCTCAGGTTGCCCGGGTGGCGCTCCAGCTGTGACTCGAAAGCCTCGAACAGGTTCATCGCGTCGGCAACACCGCCGGCGAATCCCGCAAGAATCTTCCCGCCCTTCATCAGGCGGACCTTTGTGGCCCCGCCTTTTACGATCTGGTCTCCCATCGTTACCTGGCCGTCACCGCCGATGGCGACGCGATCGTCCCGGCGTACACAGAGAATCGTAGTAGCATGCATCATCGAAGCAACTCGCGGTTGGCGGTCGGGTCCCGACCGCGATCAGTCGGCGCGCGGGTGCGCCAGACGGTAGGTCTCCAACAGGCGCTCTCGGGACGTGTGCGTATAGATCCGGGTCGTCGAAAGGCTCGAGTGTCCCAACAGTTCCTTCACGACCAGCAGGTCGGCGCCCTCGTCCAGCAGGTGCGTTGCAAATGTATGGCGTAGAGCATGGGGCGACAGTGACTCACCGCCTGTGGCGGCCGCGAGCCAACGCCCCACGATCCGCTGAATCTGGCGCCGTGACAACCTTCCACCTGTCCTGGAAGTGAACAGGCATCCGCCGGGGTGCTCCGCGCCGATGGCCCCATCAGCCTCGAGGTAGCGGCGAATGGCCGCGGCGGCCGGACGACCGATCGGCGTGATGCGCTCCTTCCGTCCCTTACCGACGACACGCACGGTTCCGACCCCGAGGTCCACGTCCCTGACGTTGAGGCCATGCAGTTCGGCCAGGCGCAGTCCCGAGGAGTAAAGAAGCTCGAGAATGGCCCGGTCCCTCAGATACATCGTGTCGTCCGCCGACACGGTATCGTCGGCCGGCAGCGTTTCGAAAAGAGCCTCCATCTGCTCGCGGCTGAGGAAGGTGGGCAGCTTCCGCGGCGGAGCCCGGGCTGCGATGAGTCGCGCCGGGTTGTCGTCCAGCTGGCCCATCCGGTGCAGAAAACCGAGGAAAACCCTCACGGTGGACAGCTTCCGCACGATCGTGGCGGGGGCACGTCCTCTCGAATCGAGGTCTCCCAGCCAGGCCCGAATCGCAAGCCGATCAATGGCCTTCCATTCCCATTCTCCGGCACCCAGCCAGCCACCGACGAATTTCTCGAACTGATCCAGGTCACGCCGATAAGCTGCCACCGTATGCGGCGACAACCGGCGTTCGCTCTCGATCCAGCGCGCGAAATCAGCGCGCCCATCGGCACGTGCCGCCGTCGGCAGGTTCATGACACGCCGGCCCGCGGGGCGAACTCCGCCCACCAGGCTTCGATGTGCTCCCGGGCACGCTTGCCGAGCGCCGCCCGCCGGGCCTTTCGTCCACCCTTGACCCTGGCAGACAGCGGATCCAGCAGACCGAAGTTTGCATTCATCGGCTGAAAGTTTTTCGGATCGGCCTCACGGAGATACCGATACAGTCCTCCGATCATCGTCGTCGGGGGCGGTGTCGACGGCTGCTCCCCGGTAAGAATCCGGTCCAGGTTCAGAGCCGCCAGCAATCCGCTCGCGATGGACTCCGTGTACCCCTCGACTCCGGTCAGTTGCCCGGCAAACAGGAGGTCCTCGCGGCCTTCGACCGCACCGTGGTCCGTCAATCGGGCCGGGAAGTTGAGGTAGGAATTGCGGTGGATGGCACCGAACCGCAGAAACTCGGCCTTCTCCAGCCCCGGGATCATCCGGAACACTTTCAACTGCTCACTAATGGTCAATCGCGTCTGGAAGCCGACCAGATTCCACATCTGCCCGGCCCGATCCTCCATACGGAGCTGGGCCACCGCATGATGTCGTCGTCCCGTCTCCGGGTCCGGTAGTCCCACCGGACGCATGGGTCCGAAGCGCAGCGTCTCCCGTCCCCGACGTGCCATGACTTCGATCGGAAGACAGCCCTCGAAGTACGGCACCCGATCCCAATCGTGGCCTTCGTGAACATCCGCCGCGAGCAGCGCGTCGATAAAGGATTCGTAAGCGTCGCGGTCGAACGGACAGTTCAGGTAGTCCGCCTCTCCTTTTCCGTAGCGGGAGGCAGGGAAAGCGACGCTCTCGTCAATCGACTCCCGGGAGAAAATCGGCGCGATCGCGTCGAAGAACGCCAGGCTCTGCTCTCCAAGCAGGGACCTGACACTCTCCGACAGAGCGTCGGACGTGAGTGGGCCGGTCGCAATGATGGTCGGACCGTCCGGAATCGTCCGGACCTCTTCCGTCAGCACCTGGATGTTCGGGTGGCCGGACACGCGGCGCGTGACCTCGGCGCTGAACTGCCGCCGGTCCACGGCAAGGGCACTGCCGGCCGGCACACGGCATTCGTCCGCCACCTTCAGGAGCATGCAGCCGAACAGCCGCATTTCGGCCTTGAGGATCCCGTGAGGTGTGTCGAGCGCCTCGGACTTGAACGAGTTCGTACACACGACCTCGGCCAGATCTCCCGTCTCGTGCGCCGGTGTGCGGCGTGCGGGACGCATCTCGTACAGCCGAACGGCGTATCCCAACTCGGCGAGTTGCCAGGCGGCCTCGGACCCGGCGAGTCCGCCGCCGACGACCGAAACCGCCGGCCGGGTCATTTCTTGTGCCCACCTTTGCGTGAGCGTCCCTTGCCCGATTTCAGTTTTTCCACCCGCTCGGCGAGCAGCTCGATCGCCTGCTCTACGGTCACCTGTTCGGGCGTGACGCCCTTCGGAAGCGAGGCGTTGACTTTTCCGTGTTTGACGTACGGACCGTAGCGGCCGTCGAACAGCTTGATGTCCTCGCCGTCATCGGGATGCGGACCGAGTTCGCGGAGAGCGGTACGTGTCCGGCGGCCGCGCTTCGGCTCACTCAACAGCTCCATGGCCCGATCAAAACTGACGGTCAGCACGTCATCGCCGTCCTGCAACGACCGAAAATCCTTCTCGTGCACGACGTAGGGACCATAGCGGCCGATTCCGGCCCTCACGGGCTTGCCCGATTCGGGGTGAGGACCCAGGTCGCGCGGCAACTCGAGCAGGGAGAGGGCCGCTTCCAGATCCACATCCTCGATCGCCATTCCCTTGGGAAGAGACGCACGCTTCGGCTTCGGACCACCGTCCGTCTGCTCTCCGAGTTGGACAAACGGCCCAAATCGGCCTACGAGTCGGAACACCGCCTGGCCGGTAGCGGGATCGACGCCGAGGTCCTCGTTCGTCGCCTTCTTCTGTTCGATCAATCGAGCCGCGACCTCGGCTGTCAGGTCGGCAGGCGCCAGATCCTCAGGAAGTGACACGCGGGTCGTATCGTCTTCCGAACCGTGTTCGAGGAATGGGCCGTACCGACCAATGCGAATGCGGGGATCCATGTCGTCGAATTCGATCGTCGAGGCCGTACGAGGGTCTATCTTCTCCGCGCGTTCGGCGAGGCGCGCCTCGAATCCGTGCTCGCCCCGATAGAATTCCTCGAGGTAGGTGCGCCAGTCCACCTTACCGTCAGCGATCAGGTCGAGTCCTCGCTCCATTTCCGACGTAAAGCCGATATCGACCAGATCCTCGAAGTGCTCCTCGAGCATCGCCGTCACGGCGAACGCAAGAAATGTCGGCACCAGCTGCTGACCTTCGAGACGAACGTACCCCCGACTCTCCATCGTGCTGATGATCGTCGCCGTCGTGCTCGGCCGACCGATTCCTTCCTCCTCCAGGATGCCGGGGAAGGCACCCTGCGTGTAGCGCGCCGGTGGCCTCGTCGAATGACCTGTGGGTTCGACGGCACGCAGGTCCGGCTCGTCACCCTCGACCAGCTCGGGCAGGAATACATCCTTACCACCGAGCGCTGACTCTACGTCTGCGGCTCCCTCCATCCAGGCGCGACGGAAACCCGCGAACTCAAGCGTGTGACCGGTAGCGCGAAACTCTGCATCATCCGCGGCAAGGGTCACGGAGACATGCTGTTGGATCTCCGCCGCCATCTGGCTTGCCATCGTGCGCTTCCAGATCAAGTCATACAGGGCCGCGTCTACACCAGTCAGTCCGAGCTGTCGGGCGGTTTTCATCTCGGTCCCGGCCGGCCGGATGGCCTCGTGAGCCAGCTGCGCTCCTCTCGTGGTCGTAGCGTGTGTGCGGGGTTCGGGACTGAGATAGCGCTTGCCGTACCGGGACTCGATCTCTCGGCGAACCGCCACGACCGCCCGCTCGGATAGCTGCGTCGAGTCGGTCCGCAGATAGGTGATATTCCCGGCCTCGTACAGCCGTTGCGCGATGCGCATCGTCTGGCGCGGCGAGAGGTTGAGCCGTGCGTTCGCCTCCTTCTGGAGCGTCGTGGTCTTGAGGGGCGGCCGCGGATTGGTCGGCTTCTTTCGGCGTTCCACGGCGGTCACGACATACGGGACGTCGTTGAGCCGCGTTGCCGTTTCGGAGGCCTCCTCCTCGTTCAGCAGCATGACAGCCCCCGCATCCTTCAGTTGACCTGTTTCGGGATCGAAGTCGGATCCCGTAGCAAGTCGGATGCCCCCAAGCGTGGTCAACCGAGCCTCGAACTCACGATCGTCCTTCGCCAGGGTGGCCGTGAGATCCCAATACTCGGAAGAACGGAATCGCCGCCGCTCGCGCTCTCGCTCGACGACGAGCCGCACGGCCACCGACTGGACCCGGCCGGCCGACAGCGGTACGCGGCTGATCGGATCGACCGGTGAAATCTTCTTCCACAGCAGAGGTGAGAGGCCGTATCCAACAAGGCGATCCAGTACTCGCCGCGCCTGCTGGGCATTGACTCGGGCAAGGTCCAGATCGCCAGGATTTGCGATGGCCTCCAGGACCGCTTCACGTGTGACTTCGTTGAACGTCACGCGTCGGAACCGATCGTCAGAGCCGTTCTCGAACCCCAATTCCCGGGCAATGTGGTAACCGATCGCCTCACCCTCCCGGTCCGGATCCGTCGCGATCAATACCTGATCGGCTTCCCGGGCGGCTTTCTTCAACGCCGTGATCAGCTTTTTCTTGCCATGGACGATCTCGTAGTCGGGCTCGTAACCGCCGTCCACGTCTACGGCGAGTCCTTTTTTCGGAAGGTCGATAATGTGACCACCCGTCGCGGCGACGATGTAATCCTCACCGAGCCACGGGCCGAGCAGTCGGGCCTTCTTGTCCGATTCCAATATTACGAGGTGTTTCTTGTTCGCCATGTTTGTGTCGCAGCTCGCTGCTATAGAAGAATCATCTCGAGAACTTGAGGCCTACGAGGCGCGCAATTTCCGCGGCAACCTCCTCGGCTCCCTGATCGTCAGTGTCTACGGTATACGTTGACTCCGTGTATGCCGGCAACCGTTGAGTCAGCAGGCGCTCGAGGACGCATTGCGTCTCTTCACCCTCCAGCAGCGGTCGCGAAGCAGTGCGCGGACCGATGCGGAGGGCAGCCACCGCAGGGCTGACCGTGAGCCATACCGTGATCGCCCCCGGCCATGCTCGGCGGGCGGGCCGGTTGGCCATCCAGCCACCACCGACAGCCACAACAGTGTCCGCGCCGGGCATCAGGTCGAGAGATGCGGCAGCTTCGAAGTCGCGGAACGCCGACTCTCCGCGGCAGGCGAACAGGTCGGCCGGGGACATGCCGGTCCGACGCTCCATTTCGTCGTCCAGGTCTATGAACCGCAGCCCGCAGCCCGCGGCCAGGATGCGACCGACGGTCGTCTTGCCCGCCGCCATGAGGCCGACCAGCACGACCGGGCCACTCGCCGTGGGACCACTCTCCCGGGTCACGCGTCGTTGAAGTCCACGGTATTCACCCGCTCCAGGTAAGATTCCCACGCAGTTCGCATATCGAGTAGCGTGTCTCCGCCGAATTTCTCTCTCATCGCGTCTGCCAGAACCAGTGCCAGCATCGCTTCGCCGACCACAGCCGCTGCCGGAACGGCGCATACGTCACTGCGCTCACGCTCGGCCTTCTCCGGTCGGCCCGTGCGTACGTTCACGCTGTCGAGCGAGCGGGTCAGAGAGCTGAGAGGTTTCATCGCGATCCGGATGACGAGAGGTTCGCCGGTAGTAATGCCCCCCTCGAGGCCCCCGGCACTGTTGCGCCGCCTGCGGTAGCCGCCGGTCATACGATTTGCGGGCTCTCGCTCGATTTCGTCGTGTACGTCTGAGCCGCGGAGTTCGGCCGCCCGGAAGCCGAGCCCGATCTCGACGCCCTTCATGGCCTGGATGCCGAGCATCGCCGCACCAATCCTGGCGTCGAGGCGATGGTCCCAGGACACGTAGCTCCCAAGGCCCACAGGCAGACCCGTCGCGATGACTTCGAACACGCCGCCGAGCGTATCGCCGACCTCCGCCGCGGCACTGATAGCTTCCCGCATACGAGCTGCTGCCGCCGCATCGAGGCATCGAACATCGGATGCGTCCGCTCGGTCATTGAGACCGGGCGAAGTGCCGTCACCATCCGCCGCCTGCACCTCGCCGATGCGAACGACATGGCTGCCGATCTCGATCCCGAATTCAGCAAGCAGGCGACGCGCAACGGCCCCTGCCGCGACGCGAGCGGACGTCTCGCGAGCGCTCGATCGCTCGAGAATGTCACGGGCGTCAGACCGGCCGAATTTAAGCAGACCCACGAGATCGGCATGACCCGGGCGAGGCAGATACACCCTGCGCAAGGCTTCCTCATCGGCGTCGGGCTGGGGCTCGACCGACATGGCCACGTGCCAGTTCTCGTGGTCTCGGTTCACAACCCACACGGTTACCGGCGACCCGATGGTCTCTCCCAGGCGGACACCGCTGAGGATCTCTCCAGCGTCCTTCTCAATCTGCATGCGGCCACCGCGACCAAAACCGAGTTGGCGACGGGCGAGATCGGCCGCGACATCGACAGGCGACAGAGGAACACCGGCCGGGACGCCCTCGATGAGAACGAGCATGCCCTTGCCGTGCGACTCTCCCGCCGTGCGAAACTTGAAGTAATCCAGCATGTCGATCGACACTCCCTCCAAAAAAGCAGGGGCCCGGACAGTCCGGGCCCCTGCGATTGCGTCCGGCTCGATGGCAACCGGAATACCGAAACTACGGAATGATGTGCGGTGTCACCAGAATGATCAAGTCCGTCTTCGTCTCGGTATTCTTTGTCGTCCGGAACAGCGCCCCCAGTACCGGAATGTCCATCAGCAGAGGAATTCCGCTCTCGGTCCGGTCCACTTCGCTGAGTGTGAGACCCCCGATAACCATCGTTTCGCCGTCATCCAGCAGTAACCTGGTCTGGCCCAGCTGCTGTGTGAAGTTGAAGCCGACGTCGGGAAGATCCGTCTGCAGGCCCGAGCGCTCGGCCGAGACATCCAGCAGAATCTGATTATTGTTCGTGATGTGGGGCGTCACGTCGAGTATGATCCCGGTATCCTCGAACTGGACGTTGACGGTCGCGTTGGCCACCTGCGCGCCCGGCTCGAGTATGCGGATCGGTGTTCGCTCGCCCACTTGAATCCGGGCATTGTGATTGTCAACGACCTGGATGCTGGGTGCCGCCTGAACGTCGGACAGCTTGTGCTGCTCGAGAGCTTCCAGGAACGCCGAAAGTGAAAAGTCACCGAACGCGGTCGATGCCAGGATCTGGAGCGACGGAGTCAGTATCGGGTCGTTCGCGTTCGCCAGGGCGGCGATCGATGTGCCGGACAGATCCACGAGCGTCGCGTTCGTGATCGTCCCCGGAGCCAACGGATTCTCCACGCCGGTCACGTCGTTGATCGAGTTGCCCGTATTGTCCTTCAGATCGTAGATGATGCCGAGCTCATTCACGTCTGTGCGTTTGACGAAGATGATCTTGGCTTCGATCGAGACCTGCGGCGTCTTTCGGTCGAGACTCTGGATGAGCGTGTCCATCCGGGCCACCACGGACGGGACGTCGGTGACGATGACCGAGTTGGTTCCCTGATACGCGACGACCTGGCCGCGACCTGGCGACGCGAGACTCTGCAGCGTGACGGCCACCGAATCGGCACTCGCGTAGTTGATCCGGAACACCCGGGTTTCCGTCTGCAAGGTGTCCCGGGCGTGCAGGCCTTCCAGATCATCTACGATCAGGATCCCCTCGGACTGCAACTGCCAGCCGAGACCCTGAGAGGCGAGAATCGCTTCGAGAGCAACGTCCCATTGCTGGTTGCGGATGTCGATACCCCTGACCACGACGTCCGCCACTTTTGCGCTCGGAACGATCGAGACACCGGCGAATTCGGCGAACCCGGCCAGCACATCGAGCATCATGGCACTGTCGTAAGCAACCGTGATGCGCGGCGGAGCGTCCGGAAGCGGTCTTCCCGCCAGGTCCATCCGCCGCGAGACCGTCGGTGCGGGGTTGCGGTCCGCCATCGCGAGCGGCGCGTCACCGGCGGTCGAAGAGCTCCACGGATCGAAGCTTTCGCCCGGGTTCGCGAATCGGATGGCGAACCGTCCCACTGTCGCGTCAGTCCTGTATTCGGGAAGCTCCGTCAACTCGAACACGATGCGCACGACGTCCGGACGAAACTGGCTGCCCCGAATCCGGATGATGCCGCCTCGACCGATGCCCTCGTAACTCCCTCGCAAATCCCCGATTTGCGCCCCGTACAGATCGACGATCAGGCGTGTCGGATTCGCAAGCAGAAACTCACGCGGCTCGATCTCGTCGCCGGTGAGGATGACGATTTCCGTATCATCGCCCGTCGGCAGGATTCGCACCTCATGAACGTCGTCCGGCCCGACGACGGCCGGATAGGCGACCAGCGCTGCCGCGACGATCGGCTTCCACATCATTGGACCTGCTCCTTGTCTTGCGTCTTCAAACGCAGCGTGTCGCGACGGCTTACCCCGAATACGGTGACCAGAAACTCCGCCTCCGTCTGGCTCACTGCGACCAGGCGCGCACCGCCGATCGCATCGCCTTCCCACACTCGATACCTGCGCAAGGTCGCTCGATCTACGAGGACTACGATGCTTCCCCGCTCCGGACTGTAAATGATCCCGCTGAGACCGAGATCCTCGAACCGTGGACCCAACTCGTCCCCAGCCGACAACGGAGCGAACGGGTCACGTCGTTCGGTGATCGGATACTCGAATACCTCACGCTGGAGCACTGCCGCACGCTCCGCTTCCTGGGCTTCGGCATGCACGGGAAACAGCAGCAGCAGCAACGCGACACCCGCACCGAATTTCATTCCCCTGATCCTCCCACCAGGCCACCGCCCCCCGACGCCGCAACCAGCCCGCCGGAACCCAGCACGAAAGTCTCAAGACCGAACGATACCTCGACGAGTTGCCGGCCGCCGGCTGTTTCGCTGTGCGGGGCTAAACGCGTCAGGTGTGGCCGAACGATTCGGTCGAACGAGGCGACGCGCGTGAAGAACCGGCCCACTGCATGGTACTCACCCCGGACAACCATCTTCCATTCCTGCCGCATCAGCGTTCCCAGACTGTCGGCCGGAACCGGCTCCAGCGGATCGATGGAGATCAACTGCAGGTTCAGCGCTTGTGACTCGGCAGCGATCGCTTCGTAAATCTCGGGCACCTCTGAACCTTCAGGCACCAGGCGCTGAAGCAACTCAAGCTGCCGTTCAGCCCGGCTGAGACGGTCCCGCAAGTCCTGAAGATTGCCGATCCGGGTTTCGGCGATCTGATTCTGGGTCTCGAGATCGGCAACGCGATCGGTCAGCTCGATGAGTCCCTGGCCTGCAGGACGATGCACGTAGTTGAAGTAGGCCGCACCCGCGCCGACGGCGAGAATCGCGATCAGAATCATCGTCTGTTTACGCGGATCCGTCGGGAGAAAGGCCATGCCTCAGAGTCCGCCCACAAAGGGCTCCAACCGAATCAACTCGGCGGGAGGTGCTCCGTAGGTCAGCATGAGTTGGAAGGCCTGCGCCGGAATGTTCTCGATCAGCTGCTGCTGACTACCCATGATCCGAACCTCCGAAACATACGGGGATTCCTGAAGGTTACGTACGAACCGTGTGATAGCCAGGGGATTCGCCGCCAGGCCGTCCACCTGAACCTGGAGAACCGGTAGTGGAGCCTCCTGGCGAACGAGCGTGAGCCACGTATACGCCGGCAAGCTTCGGCTGATCTCGTCCAGCAGGTGCGACCAGACGTACCTGCCCCCATCGAGCGACTGCACGAGGTTGAGTCGCTCCTGGATGCGGGCATCCCGCTGAAGCAGGCTGTCGCTCAACGAGCGGAGATCCGCGAGTCGCGTGGAATCCTCGACAGCCTCTGCGATTTTCACGTTGAGATCCGAGCGTTCCGAGCGAACCGAGAACCACATCCAGCCTACGGCAAGCAGAACCACGGCAGGCACGACGACCGCGATCGTGGTCCAGACGTCGCGCCCTCCGTCGCCAGGAGCCTTGCGCAAGGACTCGGGGAGACGAATTGACAGCTTCCTCCTGGAACCTCGCGCGCCTTTTCCGCCGCTTGGATGAAGGTTGATCTCAATCATGAAGCGACACGCAACGCGAGGCCGACGGAGAGCATCATCATCGGGGCGAGTAATTCGGGCCCATGCTCGTCCACGCTCCCGACCTTCACCTGGACCTGCTCGAGCGGATTCGCGATCCGGGTCTCGACGCCGAGGCGTTCAGCGAGCGCTTCGACGAGCGCGGGAATCTGGACTCCGCCCCCGCACAGGTAGATGCGACCCAGCTTGGCCCCCATCTCCTGGGTCTCGAGAAACGCGGTGGCCCGCTCGATCCCTCTTCCCACTTCCTGCACGCGCTCGTACAAGAAGGCCCGCATGCGTTCATCCACGTTCTCGCCCCGGAGAACACTTTCCGCCTCGTCCGCCAGCATGCCACGCTCCCGCTGCAGATCCATCGAAAGCCCGCGGGTGCCGAAGCTGATGTCACGAGTGAGCACGGGCACGCCATCGTCGAGAATGTTCACCGTGGTCGTCTCGTGCCCGACGCTGATCAGGCCGGCGATCCCTTGCATCGCCTCGGGATAGTTCACCTGGAGGGCGTTATGGAGGGCAAACGCGTCCACGTCGATGACGCGGGCATTGATCCGTGCCTCTTCGAGCAGCGAGAGCTTGCCCTCGATCAGATCACGCTTCGCGGCGACGAGCAGGACGCTCATCTGCAGGCCCTCGCCCTCGGGATCCGTGATCTCGAAGTCGAGCTGGACGTCTTCCATGTCGAACGGAACGTGCTGCTCGGCCTCCCAGCGGATGACCTCGCGGGCGTCCACTTTCGACATCCGGTCCATCTGTATGGGCTTGATGATCACGTCGCGACCGCCGACGCTTACCACGACTTCCCGCTGGTCGATGCCCTGTTCCTCAAACATCGAGTCGATCGTTGACGCGACGAGACCGGGGTCCATGATCTCGCCTTCGACAATCGCATCGGGGCCGAGCGGACGAACTGCCAGTCGTTCGACGACCGGAAGCTGCCCGGAATGATCGACCACGGCTACCTTTATGTAGCCGCTGCCTATGTCCAGACCTACCGACCGCTTCTTGCGACCGAATCCAAACAATGCCATGCGTTTGAGCCAATCAACGCCGAATTAGACACCATGATATACGGCGGGACGCCCGCATTGTAGGAACCTCCGGGCGAACCTGTCAACGATTCGGAATTCACCTGATCATGGAGCGAGCCTGGGTGCCTCGAGGTCGAGTGCGCGACTATCCGGTCCGGCCATGACATGGATTTCGATCGCGCCCGGCAAGAGAGAGTCGCGGTGCACATACATGACTTCGAACGACTCGCCGCTTGCCGTGAGTCGGACGGCCCCCGAATCCGCCGTCAACAGGCCCGCACGAACCCTGCCCATCAGTTGGACGGCCACCGACGCCTGCCGACCGGCCAGCCCGGCTCGACGAGCCTGACGAACCGTCGCGTGACCGACCACGACCGCTGCCATGCCAGCCACACCCATCAGAGTGAGGACGATCAGCAATTCGACGAGCGCGAAACCCCGACGGCTGAACAACCGGCTCAACTGATTTTCCGCACGGGTTCCACCCGCAGGCGACCGAGAAAATTACACACGATCCGAACGGACCGATTCCCTCGGAACAGGTAGACACTTCCCGGGGCGGCCTGCCCCCGGGCGTTGAACCGGAAGGTGGCTGGCCGGAGCTGGACCGAATCGACAGGCAACCGATCGATTCCGGCCATCGCGATCGTCGTCAACACGCGGCCATCCGCCGCTTCAAGCACGAGCCGGGCCCCGGTCTGGCGGAATCGGATCGTCTCCCTGCGATTCACCGCTGTTCGGCGAGCGAGCGAAAGTTGTTGCCGAACTTCCTGTGTGGCGCTGCGCAGGGCATGGGCTTCGCGAACGCTCATGAACCCGGAGACTCCGAAGGATGTAATCGTGCCAACGAGGACGAGTGCGATCAGCAATTCCAGGATCGTGAATCCGTTTGCGCTCCCGGGTCCGGCTGCGAGACACTTACGATGATTATTTGGCATGGTTGGAGAAACGCCGATCCGATCAACGGGAAATCATTCCTGCCACTCAGATGATGGTATCGGCAAGAGCCGGCCGGGCCTGTACCTCCAGGCAGGGCGCCCCGGCCGCTTGCGCAGGAACTCACCGTTCAAGTCCCTCAGATCGCGTACGAAAAGAATCGGGGCGTCCAGCGGGGGGTCGTCATACAGGAGGAACGGGAGCCAGTTGGCGTAGCCGTCCGCATCGTGGGCGAGCTCGGCACGACATATCTCGGCCAGGGTTCTCCCGGGAGTCAACCGCAAAGTGGGATCCCGATTGGGCGATGCATCTTCCAGTTGAACGCCGCCGGGGGAAATGTCGCTCAGCGCCGCTGCGATCCGACCGCCCGACCAACCCTCGAGACGGGCCCGCCGGAGCACCTGCTCGATTTCACAATGGTCGGAGCCCCGGTACGCTCGTTCGGCGGCAGCGGCGGAAACACCGGCAGCGCGCATCCGGGCGAGCAACCGGTTGCCCCAGCTGACCGCCACGAACACGACACCGCGGTCCATGCTCCGGCTGGCGGCAATTTCAGGAGGGTTGATCTTCATGCTCGCGAACGATGAGGCATAGCCGGCCAGGCGGCGGGGCGCCGAATAGAGCGCCGTATATGTGAAACACATGGCGACGAGCACCACGACGGCTCCTCGAAGCTGGAGGGACCGATTCTCCAGCGACGGGATGGCGACCAGCGCCCGGGCCGTGAGCGGAATCAGGAAGACGAGACCGGCAAACAGGAAACGGGGGCCGAGATACGCGTCGCGGTGCCAGTAGAACAGGTA
The DNA here is from genome assembly GCA_965371255.1 of uncultured bacterium. GTDB lineage: Bacteria > Gemmatimonadota > Gemmatimonadetes > Palauibacterales > Palauibacteraceae > JARFPW01. The sequence continues at coordinate 924 of CBDUXS010000005.1, read as the reverse complement.
CGCCATCGGTACCGCGAAAAATGCTGTGATGAGCCGGCGATCCCACCGGTCTCCCCCTGTCATCGCGAGGTATACGCCGGCCGGCAACAGGGCGGGCACTGGCCACTCCAGGAAGAACGTCGCGAGCAATGACAGATCGATCGTCTCGTTTCTCAGTCCGGTAATGGGCGTGTGCATTTCGCCCCACGGGGACATGTGAAAGCCGATTCCGTGCGCCGCACCCCAAAGCTGCAGATAACCGGGCGTCAACGGATTGCCGGTTGTTGCCGCGTTGAACCAGGCGTACAACGCAACTGCTGCCAGCCCACCAATCGACGCGAGGCCCAGCGAGGCGAATCGGCGGGTCCGAAACCCGTACGCCAGTCCGATGGGAGCGAACACGGCCGCCACGGCGAGGGCCGTGAGCGGCCTGACGAGCCCGGCGGCGCCAATCGCAACGCCGGCCGCCAGCGCCCAGCCGGCAGGTGCACCGGACTCCCAGCGCTGAAAGGCGAACAGGAATGCCGCCACGAAGAACAGACAGGACACGTGGTTCATGAAGCTGGCGCCCATGAACCAGAAGAACGGCACGAACAGCGTCAGCACGGCAACCGCCCTGCCCATGTCTTCGCCCCATGCCCCTGACGCGAAACGGGCCATGAACCAGGCGGAGCCCAGGCTGAGCAGTACCGGAATCAGCCACGGGAGACCCACGAGTACTCCGGCGGCCAGCAGCAGAGCGTGGCCCGGCGCATATTGTGCAAACCAGCGACCTTCGTGCATCAACATGTGTTGAGTGGCTACGAACGCTTCGGCTGGCGGCACGGACGCAGACAGGTGTCCCGAGGCAAAGATCCGGGCCTGAAACAACTGCACCACACTGTCGACCAGCAACGGATGATGCTGGAACGCGACGTGAGAAGTCACTAAGAGCAGAAACGCCAG
>CBDUXS010000004.1:0-24390 GCA_965371255.1 uncultured bacterium | reverse complement strand
GATCATTACCTCGGCGTTCAAGAACCTGGGCCTGATGGTGACGATCAACCAGCGGCTCGATTTTGACCAGATCGAATTGATTTGCGACGAATTCAACTTCACGGTCGAGCGCGAGGAAGCCTATGAGGCGGACCTCGAGTTGCAGGAAGAGACGGTGGCGGAAGAAGACCTGAAGCCGCGCGCGCCCGTCATTACGGTGATGGGTCACGTGGACCACGGAAAGACGTCTCTCCTGGACTTTATTCGCCGATCGAACGTGATAGCCGGAGAAGCGGGCGGCATCACACAGCACATCGGCGCATACCATGTCGAAGTAGGCGAGGGTCGAACGGTGACCTTCCTGGATACTCCCGGTCACGAGGCCTTCACCGCGATGCGGGCTCGAGGGGCGGAGATGACCGACGCCGTAATTCTCGTCGTGGCGGCGGACGATGCCGTAATGCCGCAGACGATCGAGGCGATCAGTCACGCGAAGAATGCGGGGGTTCCCATGATTGTCGCGATCAACAAGATCGATCTTCCGGCTGCGAACATATCGAAGGTCAAGCAGGAGCTTCTGACGCACGAAGTCATTCTGGAAGAATTCGGGGGTGAGGTACTCGTCTCCGAGGTGTCGGCCAAGCAGGGAACGGGCATCGATGACCTGCTCGAGAAGGTCCTGCTTCAGGCCGAATTGCTCGATCTCAAGGCCCGGGCTACCGGCGATGCACGAGGCACAGTCGTGGAGGCCGAGCTCGACAGGGGGATGGGTCCGGTTGCGACCGTCCTGGTGCAGGCCGGCGAGTTGCGGGTTGGCGACAACTTTATCTGTGGCCTGTTCGGGGGGCGGGTGCGCGCGATGCTCGACGAGCGTGGCAACGGAATCGAGCAGGTGGGCCCGTCCACGCCGGTGCGCGTACTTGGGCTGGAAGGCGTGCCGCAGGCCGGCGACAGTCTGATCGTGATGGAGGCCTCCCGGGTCCGGGAAATCGGCGGCAGGCGCCAGCAACTCGAGCGGGAGAAGGACATCCGCCGTCGCTCCAGGGGGACGCGTCTCGAGGATGTGTTCGAGGCCATTCAGTCAGGCGGCGCGGCGAACCTGAACATTGTCATCAAGGGCGATACCGATGGGTCGGTGCAGGCGCTGGCGGATTCGCTCGAGCGCCTGAGTACCTCCGAAGTTGCCGTGGAGATCATCCACCGTGCCGTTGGGGCGGTATCGGAGTCAGACGTGCTGCTGGCCTCGACGACAGGAGCATTCATCATCGGATTCCATGTCAGGCCCGACACGAAGGCACGCGAGATGGCAGAGCGTGAAAGCGTGGAGATTCGCAACTACAGCGTGATCTATGAGGCAGTTGAAGAGGTCAAGCTGGGCCTTGAGGGTCTCCTCAGGCCGGAGCAACGGGAAGTCGTCGTAGGCACCGCCGAGGTGCGGGAGACGTTCAAGGTGCCGAAGGCAGGCACGATTGCCGGTTGCTACATTTCGTCCGGCACCATAGAGCGCAACCTGCCGATTCGCCTGTTACGGGACTACGTGCAGGTCTATGAGGGCCGCATCGACAGCTTGAAGCGATTCAAGGACGATGTTCGTGAAGTTCGCGAGTCCTACGAATGCGGAATCTCGATCGAGAACTTCAACGACGTAAAGGTCGGTGACGTTATCGAGTGTTATCGAGTCGAGGAAATCGCCCGTTCGCTGGCCCAGAGCGCTGCCGCCGACGCGGAAGCTTCGTAACGCGTCGAGGCGGAAGTGGCGGCGTGCGTCGGGGTCGGTCGATGGGTATTGCGCATTCCCGGCTGTCGGTCTCTGAAGGCCAAGCGGAGCGTCGTTCGGTCGCTGAGAGATAAGCTTCGGGCGCGTTATCGGGTGTTTGCCTCGGAGACCAGCTACCAGGATGAGCTGCAACGTACCGAACTCACTGTTGCGCTGGTCAGCTCCGAATACGGATTGGCGCAAACTCTGCTGAGCAAGCTCGATGATGTGGTGTGCTCCGATCCTCGAATCCATGTGCTTGAACGTGACCTCGAAGTATTCCGTTGCGGCAGTGACACGTCGGTGAGTTGGGAGGGTGAGACATGGCGGGACGTCGACTCGAGCGAGTGAACCGCGTGCTGCGGGAGGAATTGGCTCGCCTCGTCCTGGAGGAGCTGAAGGACCCTCGGGTTGCCGGCGTCACATTTACTCGTGTGGAGACCAGCCTCGACCTGTCTCACGCCCGCGTTTCGGTTCGCACTCTACCGGGGGATGTCCCGGTCGAAGAAGCCATCGAAGGGTTGGACCGGGCGTCCGGCTTCATCCGGAAGCGGTTGGGCCGTGAGCTACGGTTTCGAAAGGCCCCCGAACTACACTTCGTCCCGGATCACACGCTGGAGCATGCCCGCCGGATCGACGAACTGTTGGACGAAGCATTCGGTCGAGGTGGAGACGCCGCGGAGTGACCCCCGCCGGCCTGCTGCTGATCGACAAGCCCGAGGGACCGTCTTCACATGACGTTGTGGATGCCGTGCGCCGCGAATTGGGGTTGAGGCAAGTCGGCCACACGGGAACGCTCGATCCGTTCGCGACCGGTTTGCTACTCATCTGCGTCGGATGGGCGACGCGTCTCATCGAGTACTTTCACACGCTGCCGAAGGTCTACGAGGCCGGCGTCGTGCTGGGGGAACGCCGTGACACAGATGATCTCACCGGTGCCGTGGTCGCAAGATCGCAGGCATGGCGTTCGCTGGACCGCAGCGCGTTCGAGGCAACCCTTCACGAGTTTCAGGGAATCTTCCAGCAGCGGCCTCCGGACTACTCGGCCCGTAGACAACGTGGGCGTCGCGCCTACCGGGCGGCGCGGGAGGGGAAGCCGCTTGACCTTGAGTCGCGGACGGTCGAAGTATCGGACGTACGCTTGTTGAATTGGGCGCCACCTCTCGCCGAAGTCGGGTTCTCCGTATCGACCGGAACCTATATCCGGGCTATCGCACGGGATCTGGGCGAACGTCTGGAATGTCACGCGCACCTCGGTTCGCTCCGTCGCACGATGATCGGTGCCTTTCACGTGTCGGGGTCGGTGAGTGGCAGTCGGCTGGCTGGCGCGGGTACAAGCATCGTCCCACCTCTCGATGCGGTGAGCTGGTTGCCGCGTCGAGAATTGGCAGGAGAGGAGCTGAAGGCCGTGGCGGTGGGAAGACAGATACCGCTTGGTCGTGTGTTTCCTCCGTCGCTTCCGGTTGCGGAACTGGATGATGCGGTGCTGCCCGTGGCTCTACATGCGCATGGCCAGTTGGCGGCGATCGGCGAATTGGATGGAGAATTGCTGAGGCCGGCGAAGGTATTCCATGCCGTCTAAGTGCTCGGGCCCGACGCAAAGCGCTCTGCCGCCGGACGTCACAGGCACCGTGGTAACCGTTGGAACGTTCGACGGGGTTCATAGAGGACATCGGGCCGTACTCGAGGAAATCGAGACACGGGCTGCTCGCAGGGGCCTCCACAGCGTCCTGGTTACGTTCGACAGGCATCCACTTGACGTTGTCCGACCGGAAGCGTCACCGGAACTGCTTACGACGCCGGATGAGAAGAAGGCGATCCTCGCGCAGAGCGGTCTCGACTACGTGGCGTTTCTTCCGTTTACGCCGACGTTGTCCCGGTACACTCCCGAGGAATTCATCCGTCTCGTCCTGTGTAATCGCTTCCGGGTGGCAGAATTCGTCATCGGATGGGACCACGGGTTCGGGAGGTCTCGATCCGGATCCATCGACACGGCTCGACAACTGGGGAAGGAATTGGGGTTCGCCGTAGACGTGGTGCCGGCGGTAACCGCCGGCAAACGGACGATTTCATCGTCATCCATCAGAGGGCGGCTGGCTGCCGGAGACGTGGAAGACGCCTGGCGGCAACTGGGTCGTCCGTATTCATTCCGCGGCCCTATCGTACACGGGCTCGGCAGGGGTCGGGCCCTCGGCTTTCCGACAGCCAACATCCGGGCACCGGCAGGCAGGAAACTATTGCCGAAATCCGGTATTTATGCGGTTCGAGCTTCCCTTCGTACGGAGATCAGGGAAGGCCTCCTGCATCTTGGTCCGCGGCCGACGTTCGTCGGCTCCCCGCCTTCCATCGAAGTCTACCTGCTGGATTTCGATCGGGATATTTATGGCCAGGATGTCAAAGTTGACTTTCTTGCCCGCTTGCGAGACGTGGAACCTTTCGCGACGGCGGCGGAACTGATCGCTCAAATGCAGAGAGATCGCGAGCGTGCCCGCGACTACTTCGGCGGCCGGGGTTTACACTCACATTGAGTAGCATTATTTTGTTTTGCTTGAATTCTAATGGATTACAGAAACCCGGGTTCAGAATGCACCCGGTGACGAGGAGACGGTCAGTACATGGCGTTGGCAACAGAAGAAAAGACGAAGATCGTAGAAAAATTCGGCACGCACGAAACGGACTGCGGTTCGGAGGCGGTCCAGATCGCTCAGCTCACCGCTCGCATCGAGCACCTCACTGAGCATTTCCGCACACATAAGAAGGACCACCACGGGCGCCGTGGGCTGCTGAAGATGGTTGGTCGGCGACGCCGGTTGTTGCAGTACCTCCGGCGGACCGATCTCAACGCCTATCGCAACCTGATTAAGGAACTCGGGCTGCGCCGATAGGTGGATTGCACGATTGAATCGAATCTGGTGATCGGGCCGACGCACGAAGGCGTCCGCCTGATTGCCGTATTGTCGGTACCGGCAGTAGGACGCAAGAGGCCTCCCACCCGGATCTGACGCATCAGGAAGACAAGAGGAAAAGAAGAGATGGTACACAGAATAGAGAAACAATTTGCCGGACGTACGCTGGTATTGGAAACAGGCCGGATGGCGCGTTTGGCCGACGGCGCGGTGTTCCTGACGTACGGGGATTCCGCCGTGCTGGTCACCGCCGTTGCCCAACGGAAGCGAACTCATCTTCCGTTCTTTCCACTCACGGTCGAGTACCGTGCGAAGAGCTACGCGGCGGGAAAATTCCCCGGAGGATTCATCAAGCGCGAAGGACGACCGTCTGACAAGGAGACAGTGTCCGCCCGACAGATCGACCGGCCGCTTCGACCTCTGTTCCCCAGCGACTACCGCAATGAGACGCAGATCGTCTGCTTCATCGTCTCGGCTGATCAGGAAAACGACTCGGACGTGCTCGGCATGCTTGGCGCATCCACGGCGCTGATGCTGTCGTCGATTCCCTGGGGTGGTCCGGTAGCGGGGGTCCGAGTCGGTCGAGTAGACGGAGAGTGGGTGATCAACCCAACGTTCTCGCAACTCGACTACTCAGACATCGACATGGTTGTCGCGGGCACCAACGAGTCCATCGTCATGGTGGAGGGTGCCTCAGTGGAAGTGTCCGAGGCGGACATTCTGGAGGCGCTCGAGGTCGGTCACAAGGCGATTCGCGAGCTGATCGACATTCAGATGGAGCTCGTTGCCCTGGCTGGCGGCAAGCCGGATGTGTTCGAGTTTGAGACCGTCGATCTCGACGCGGCCTTCGTCTCAGCGGTGGATGCCGCGGCGACGGCGCGGGTCGGCGACGCCTACAAGATCAGTGATAAGGCCGAGCGTGAGGCGACGCTCGGGCAGATCAAGTCCGACCTTGCAGGGACGCTCGGCGAAGAGTTCCCGGATGCCATCGGAACCCTGTCCGGCGTGTTCAAGGACATCGAGAAGGCGACGATGCGTCGCCGTGTTCTGGATGACGGCGTTCGTGTCGACGGCCGCGGTATGGAGGACATCCGCGACATCGATTGCGACATCGGTTTGCTGCCCCGGGCCCACGGTTCCGCGCTGTTTACGCGCGGTTCGACGCAGGCACTGGCCGTCGTGACCCTCGGAAGTGTTCGTGACGAACAGCGGATCGACTCGATCGATACGGTTGAGGAGACTTCCAAGTCCTTCATGCTGCACTACAACTTCCCGCCGTTCTGTGTGGGCGAAGCAAAACCGTTCCGTGGCGTTGGACGGCGTGAGATCGGCCACGGCTTGCTGGCAGAGAGGTCGCTGCAGCCCCTGTTGCCCCCGTACGATGAATTTCCATACACGATTCGAATTGTGTCGGATATTCTCGAGTCGAACGGTTCGAGTTCGATGGCTTCCGTATGCGGAGGCTCGCTTGCCCTCATGAACGCCGGCGTGCCGATGCGATCGGCCTGCGCCGGCATCGCGATGGGGTTGATCAAGGAGGGCGATGACGTCGCGATCCTGACCGACATCCTGGGTGTCGAAGACTTCCTCGGTGACATGGACTTCAAGGTAGCCGGGACGAAGGAAGGGATCACCGCCATTCAGATGGACATCAAGATCGACGGACTCGAAATGTCCACGATGACCGAGGCGCTCGAGCGGGCACGCAAGGGCCGGCTGCATATCCTGGACATCATGGCCGGTACGCTGGCCGAGCCCGCGACGGAGATGTCGGAATACGCGCCGCGCATCGTCTCGATCAAGATCAACACCGAAAAGATCGGCGATCTGATCGGCCCGAAGGGGAAGACGATCCGGGCGATCCAGGAGGAAACGGGTGCCAACCTCAACGTGGAAGACGACGGCACGGTGACAATCTCTGCGGTAGGTGCAGAGGCAGGTCGCCGGGCGCGGGAAATGGTCGAGGCGATCACCGCGGAGCCCGAAATCGGGCGCATCTACGAGGGCGTGATCAAGAACACGACGACGTTTGGTGCGTTCGTCGAGATTCTGCCGGGTGTGGAGGGTCTGTGCCATATTTCCGAGCTGGAGGAAGGCCGGACCGAGAAGACCGAGGACGTCGTGAGCACGGGCGACGTCGTGCGAGTCAAGCTTCTCGCCGTGGACGAGCGGGGTCGCATGAAGCTTTCCCGCCGGGCGGCGATGGCCGAGCAGGGGGCCCTTGCCGAGAACTGAGGGTTCTCCACAGCCGCACGCCGGCACACGGGCGGGGGCGGAGACGCCGCCGCCCGTTTGCGTTGGCAACCCGGGGCCAAAGCGACCGGTGACTGAAGAACTCGACACCGGCGTGTTTCGGACGCGGCTGGCCGGCGGAGTTGAAATCTGGACGGAACGCATGGAGTCCATGCGCTCGGCCGCGGTCGGCTACTGGTTTCGCTCCGGTTCGGCACATGAACCGCAGTCGATGTCGGGGTCGGCCCACCTGCTCGAGCACATGGTGTTCAAGGGGACTTCCTGTCGTACATCCCGTCAGATCGCGTCAGAGATCGAAGATCTGGGCGGCAGCCTGGATGCTTACACGGCCCACGAACACACGGCATTCCTCGCCCGCGTTCCAGACACGCACCTGGCGACTGCCGTGGACGTCCTGTCAGACCTGGCCTTCCATCCGACACTGGACTCGGCTGACCTGGCGGTCGAGAGAGGGGTCGTGCTCGAGGAAATCGCACGTACGGAAGACACGCCGGACGATCTCGTGTTCGACTTGCATGCGGAATTCCTGTATGCCGGGCATCCCTATGGCAGACCAATTCTCGGAAGCAGCGCGAGCGTTGGCGAGATGGATGTCGAGGCACTTCGGGACTTGCATACGAAGACCTACGTTCCGTCGAATCTCGTCGTTGCGGCCGCGGGCCGCTTGGATCACGAAGAGCTATTGGACCTCGTACTCGAACGGTTGCCCGACGGTGGCGAGCGGACGAAAATGGCGGTCGAGCCACTTCCGCATCCTGGCACGGGTCTTCGCCGCGTGGCCCGGCCGTCCGGTCGTCAGGCACACATCGTTGCGGGGGCTGCCGGCGTCCGTGTAGGGGATCCGCTTCGCGATGCAGTCATTCTGGTAGGTACGGTCCTCGGCGGTGGGATGGGTTCACGCCTGTTCCAACGGATTCGTGAGGAAATGGGTCTCGCCTATGCCGTATTTGGATTCCGGGCATTCTATCTGCAGGCCGGACACGTGGGGGCGTACGTCGGCACGGGTCCTGAGACCGCGGATCGGGCACGCGACGCGTTGTGCGAGGAACTGCGGAAACTCGCTGATGACGGACTGACGCCTGAAGAGCTGGGAGCTACACGAACGCAGCTGAAGGGCCAGGTCGTCCTGTCGCTGGAATCACCGGGGTCGCGCATGTATCGGCTCGCCTCTCTCTCGCTGGCCGACGAGCCGTATCGATCGCTCGACGATGTGATGGAACGGATCGACGGCGTAACGGAGTCGGACGCCGCGAAGGCGGCGGCCCTGTACCATCCCGACAGACTGGCGGTCTTGGAACTGTCTCCCGCATAATCCGGCGGTTGTGAATAAACGGTGAGCGAACTGGCCTGCGATGGCCTCCGAAGAGCCCGGAAGGAGCCTGAACGATGATCGTTGGTGTCCCGAAGGAGATAAAGGCGAACGAGAACCGTATCGCGCTGGTGCCGGCGGGGGCGCAGGCACTGGTTGGCCGGGGTCACGTCGTGCTGGTTCAGAACGGCGGTGGCGTGGGCAGCGGTTTCACGGACGACATGTACTCCTCTGCCGGTGTGGAGATGGTGGCGGATGTGGATGAGATCTGGGCGCGCGCCGACATGATCATGAAAGTCAAGGAACCGATCGCCGAAGAGTACCCCCGGATGCGGGACGGACAGATCGTGTTCACTTACTTTCACTTCGCGGCCGACGAGACGCTGACACATGCCGTGCTGGGTAGCGGTTGTGTGGCCATCGCCTATGAGACCGTGCAGCTTTCCACGGGAGAATTGCCCCTGCTGACCCCGATGTCGGAGGTCGCTGGCCGAATGGCGGTGCAAGAGGGTGCACGCTATCTGGAGAAGGCCCACGGCGGACTTGGATGTCTGCTGGGCGGAGTTCCGGGAGTCCTTCCGGCAGAGGTCGTGATTCTCGGGGGCGGCGTGGTGGGTACCAACGCGGCCAGGATAGCGGCGGGCTTCGGGGCCCATGTAACCATCCTCGACATCAACCTGGACCGACTCCGCTATCTGTCCGACGTGATGCCGGCAAACGTGGACACGTATTACTCCAACCGGCTCAATATCCTCGAGCAGATTGCCCGGGCTGATCTGCTCATAGGCGCAGTGCTTCTACCGGGGGCTAAAGCGCCCAGTCTCGTCTTGCGGGAAGACTTGAAGCTCATGAAAGATGGGTCTGTGCTCGTCGATGTTGCCGTAGACCAGGGTGGCTGTGTGGAGACGGTCAAACCGACCACGCACTCCGACCCGACGTATGTGGTCGAGGGCGTCATCCACTACTGTGTGGCCAACATGCCGGGCGCGGTGCCGCGGACCTCCACCCTCGCGCTGACGAACGCGACATTCCCCTATGCGATGCAACTGGCCGAGCAGGGGTGGCAGGGTGCGTGCCGGGCGAATCAATCGCTGGCCCTCGGTGTCAACATCGTTGGCGGCAAACTGACATACGAGGCTGTCGGAGAGGCATTCGACCTTTCCAGCGTTCCGCTCGCGGACGTGCTGTAGGGTGGGCGCAATTCAGTGCTCGCAGGCAGCTTTCGCCATTTCGGTGTGTGGTCTAGATTCCGCGGGCCGGCGGCCCGGAGTTTGCGGGATTATCAGCGGCGCCGAACTCCTCGTCACACCTGGTGTTCGGGGCTGCGCCCGCCGACGGTCCTTCATGTACCGGCGATAACAACGGATTTACGGAATGTGGAAACGTCTCTTCGACGCTAGTTTCCTGCCGATCAACGATGTCGGCGTTGACCTGGGTACGTCCAATATCCTGGTGTACGTGAGCGGTGAGGGTATCGTGCTCAACGAACCCTCGGTCGTGGCTATCGACAAGGCCACGGGGCAGGTCGTTGGGATCGGCCTGGACGCAAAACGAATGTTGGGTCGTACACCTCACGGGGTGGAGGCCGTGCGCCCGTTGAAGGACGGCGTGATCGCGGACGTGGACATCACAGAGATCATGCTCCGCTACTTCTTGAAGTCTGTCACGTCGAACCGGTTTTTTAAGATCCGGCCCCGTGTCGTGGTAGGAGTGCCATCAGGCATTACCGAATTGGAGCGACGCGCAGTCCGTTCGAGTGCCCACGCCGCCGGCGCCAAGGAAGTCTACATGGTATCTGAGCCAATGGCGGCAGCCATCGGCGTGGGTCTGCCTGTCGAGACGCCGACCGGTAACATGGTAATCGACGTGGGTGGGGGAACTACGGAGATCGCGGTCATCGCGCTATCCGGTCTCGTGGCCGAGACGTCGATTCGTGTCGGAGGAGACGAGCTCGACAGCGCCATCGTCTCGTTCCTCAGAAAGAACTACAATCTTCTTATTGGTGAGCCCACGGCAGAGGCAATCAAAATCCAGATCGGATCGGCGTTTCCATCCGAGGACGAGCGCGATATGTCGGTCAAGGGCCGAGATCTCGTCTCCGGCATCCCGAAAACCGTGCGGGTCAACTCGGCGGAAGTCAGGGAGTGCATGCTCGAGCCGATTCACCAGATTGTGGGCGCGGTGCGGCGCGCCCTGGAGATTACGCCGCCTGAGCTGGCGGCGGACATCGTCGACAGGGGGATTGTGATGACGGGCGGAGGCTCGCTGATCCGAGGGCTGGACAGTCTGCTGCGCGAGGAGACGGGGCTCCCGATCCACGTCGATGAGGAGCCTCTCACCTGCGTCGTGCGCGGCGCCGGTCGAATTCTCGACGATCTGCCGCGCTTCCGGAGCGTGCTGAGGACCTAGGGTAGCGTGCGCTACACGGCCGTGGGCCGACCGGAAGGCCCGCGAAGAGACCTGGTCGTAGCGGCAGTGCTTGCTGGTTGTGCCTTCGTGCTCGCGGGTCTGGGGCCGAACCCCACCCTTGCCGTCACACGCGCCCTGCGCTCGACCGTTCTCCGGCCATTCATCGCAAGCCACGACATATTCCAGGCTCGTGCCGGTCTTATATCCCGGGTGGAAGCACTCGATCGAGAGCGAGACTCCCTGGCGGTCCGGGCGCAGGCGTCGGACGGCCTCGAGTTGGAGAACCGAAGACTGCGCGCGATGCTTGATCTGCCTCCCCGCGGGTTGGGGACGTATTTCATTGCCGAGCTGCTCCCGGGCCGGCCATACGGCGGCGAGTCGAGCCGGTTCATCATCAACACGCGGTCGATCGAGGGCTTTGACACGCCGCTCGCCATCGCGACCCCGGCAGGCCTGCTTGGCGTGGTTCGCACGACGAGTAGAGCCAGCGGGATGGGGGACTACTGGACGCATCCGGATTTCCGCGCGGCCGTTGTCACGGCCGACGGTGCTACCACGGGAATCGTACGGCCCTTCGTCACGGCCGACGGTGAGCGATTGATGCTCATGGAGGGCGTACCGTTTCAAACCGTAGTCCCGGTCGGCACAGCGCTTGTCACCTCGGGGGTGGGCGGCGTGTATCCGCGAGGCCTCTCCGTCGGCCGGGTTCTGGCCGAACACGAGCAACAGCTCGGGTGGACCCATTCGTTTCTCGTGGATCCTTCGGTCCGTCCGGGTCAGGAGAGCGTCGTCCTCGGGTGGCTCCCCGATGTATCGCCTGACTCCGTGCCGGCGACGGAGCCCGGATCGTGAACGGGCCGGCCGGCGACCTGCAGCGGGCCGATGCGCTCGTAACGACATTTGCCGTGGGTGTTCTTCTGCTGGTTCATTTCCTGTTTCGACCGACCCTGACCGAATTCGGCCTGGCACCGGACCTTCTCAGTGGTGGCCTTCTGCTTGCCGCTCTGCGCCTGCGGGCCGGCCACGCAGCTATGCTCGGATTTGTTCTGGGCGTGCTCGACGCAGCCATGGCGCTCGAGAATCCGGGCGTGGTCGGCCTCGTTCTGTTGACCATCGCTTTTGCCGCGGCGCGCTCAAGGGACCTGCTGTTCGCAGATGCCAGGTTTTTTGTCGTTGTTTACCTGCTCGTCGGCACCTGGGTTGCACGCGTTGCTCTGGCGCTCCTGGGGTCCGCCAGTCCCGGCATTCTCGAGGTCGTCGGATCAGCTGTGGTCACAGCCGTCGCGACGACGATCGTGTGTGCCACCGTTGACTCGCTCACCTCGTCGGCCCTCAGGTAGACGAATGGCCAAGTGTCGATGATCTCCGGGGCCGGATCAGGAACGCACGAGACGGTAGGAGCGCGTGAGGCAGCGACCCGGATTCGGACGAACCGGGCCCTGGGAGCGACGGCGCTCCTATTCATTGCGGTGGGAGTCCTGCTGATCAGTTTTTTCCGGCTCCAGGTGATCGGGAGAGACGAGTATCGCCTTCGGTCTGAGGAAAATCGTCTTCGGGCACTCACGATTCCAGCGGCACGCGGTGCGATCATCGATCGACGAGGACTGCTCCTTGCGGAGAACGTGCCCGGCTTCTCACTCTCCGTACTGCCCGGTCCCGTTGACACGGTCCGGGCAACGCTGGAGCGACTCGCTCCCCATGTCGGACTCACGTCCGACGAGATCGAGGGTCTCGTAGCCCAGTTTCGACAGCGTCCGACCTCATCGGTGATCGTTCGTGACGATCTGGAGCCGGAGCAGGTTGCGGCGATCGAGCAGCGGCGGCCCGAGTTTCGCACCGCGGTTATCGAGATGCACCCTCGCCGCCGCTACCCGCCGGGCGCATCGATCGCCCATGTGATGGGGTACGTCAGCGAGATCAGCGAAGCCGAACTGCATCGACCCGAGTTTGAGCAGTACGTGTCGGGACGTTCGATCGGGAAAGCAGGCCTCGAACGCCAGTACGAAGCGGAGTTGGGAGGTACTCCGGGCGTACATTTCGTGGAGGTCAATGCGCGCGGATCCATAGTGAGCGAGTTTGCCCCGCGTCCCTCGATTCCGGCCGTGCCCGGCGAGGATCTGGAGTCGTCACTGGACCTGGCCTTGCAGCAACTTGCCGACGACCTGTTCCCGGACACGTTGAAAGGTGCCGTGGTGGCGTTCGATCCTCGCAACGGAGAAGTGCTGCTGCTGTACAGCCACCCGACATACGATCCCAACAAGTTCATCGGCGGGATCTCGAACGAGGACTGGGCACTCCTGCGTGACGACCCCGACCAGCCACTGCTGAATCGTGCGACCGGTGCATTGTACCCACCGGGCTCGACCTGGAAACTCATCATGAGTTCGCTGGCGTTGCGCGAGGGAATCGTAACGATCAATACGCACATGCCGTCGAGTTGCACTGGGTCCTTCCGGTATGGATCCCGGGCGTTTCGATGCTGGAAGCACGTGGGCCACGGAAGTCTCGACCTGGCCGGAGCGATCAAGGAGAGTTGCAACGTCTTCTTCTATCAGCTCGGCCTCAGGCTGGGACTCGATCGACTCCTCGCCGGTGCTGATGCCCTGGGTTTCAACTCACGCACGGGACTGGATCTGCCCTCAGAAGTCGTGGGCCACATTCCCCCCACAAGGAAATGGTACGATGATCAATATGGCTCGCGGGGGTGGACGGAGTCAGTGACTCTCAACCTGTCGATCGGTCAGGGGGAAGTAACGCAGTCTCTGCTTGGCATGGCCCAGTTCTACTCCGCGTTGGCTACTGGTGGCTCTCCCCCTGTCCCACACATTCGTCGTTCAGAAGTGCTGGATGCGCGCCGAGCGCCCTGGTCGATCGGCCTTTCGGACGGGCACAGACAGCAGCTGATCGACGCGATGACCCGAGTCGTCAACGAACCCGGAGGCACGGCGTTTTCGTACCGTCCGTCGGACTACGTAGTGGCCGGAAAGACAGGCACGGCCCAGAATCCGCACGGCGAGCCCCACTCCTGGTTCGTGGGTTTCGGTCCGGTCGACGATCCGCGAATCGTGATCGCAGCGATCGTCGAGAACGGTCACCCGGACAACACAACGTCACTCGCCGTACCGCTCGGCATACAACTGATGCAGGAGTACCTGAAAGCCGAAGGGATCCCGCCAACCGGGATACCCGTGCCTCGCGGCCAGTTTCTGTTGTCCGAGGATACCGAGTGAAAAACGGGCGCCTTGCCTGGCTTGGGGATCCTGCTCTCGTCGGCACGGCATTCCTGTTGGCATTGATTGGCGTAGCGATGATCTGGTCCGCCGGCCAGCAGGACGTGCCTTCGGCCGTCACGGGCATCTGGCGTCGGCAGGCGTTGTGGCTGGGTATCGCCACGGTGCTGTTCCTCGTCGTATCCCGTCTGCCCCTCCGGTGGGTTGAGAGCGGAAGTTCGGCCGTTTATCTGCTTTCCATAGCTTTGCTGATCCTGGTGCTGGTCGTCGGCTCCGGACCGGGAACCAGTAGCTGGCTGCGACTGGGTAGTTACTCGCTTCAGCCGGCTGAATTTGCGAAGCTCGGGACCCTGCTGGTGCTCGCCCGGATCCTCGTCGGACGCGGGGAACCGGAGACGCGCCTGGGAAGGCTCTGGAGACCGTTATTGCTGACCGTCGTCCCATTCGGTCTCGTACTCCTGCAGCCTGATCTGGGAAGCGCCATTACGTTTGGCGTCATTCTCGTAGGGGCCCTTTATTGGGCACGCGTGCCGCTGTTTACGATCTTCATGCTCGTGAGCCCCGGCGTCAGCCTCCTGTTGGGATTTTCAGCGACCGTATGGGGTGTCTGGTTCATCCTCGTGGTGCTCCTGATGTACTTGCGCCGGCCATATATGATCGAGGGCGTTGTGGTTACGCTCGCCAACCTCGCCGCCGGAGCACTCGGCACGCCACTCTGGAACCAACTGGCCCCGTACCAGCAGAATCGATTGCTCGTGTTTCTCGATCCGGGCCGCGATCCTCGGGGAGCCGGTTGGCACCTGATTCAGTCTCAGGTAGCGATCGGTTCCGGGGGGCTGCTGGGCCAGGGATTTGGCCAGGGCCCCCAGAAGCGCCTCTCGTTTCTCCCGGAACAGCACACGGATTTCATCTTTTCCGTTGTTGGAGAAGAGTTGGGCTTCATCGGCGTATTCGTCCTTCTGGCCCTGTACGCATGGCTTCTCCGTCGCCTGATTGAAGCCGCTTTCCGATCAACCGACGAGTTCGGCGGCATCGTGGTATTCTGCGTATTCGCGGTCTGGTTCTCCCACCTGTTGATCAACGTGGGAATGACCGTTGGCCTGATGCCGGTCACGGGCCTGCCGCTGCCATTCTTGAGTTATGGCGGCAGTTTCCTGCTCATGACGTTTGTTGGTGTGGGACTCGCGACTCGGGTAGCCATAGAGCGATAGTGACGCCCGGGCGGTTCGACGGATGCTGGGCCGCCGACTATATTGTTGCCCTTCCCGGGCGGACACATCCGTGCCGGGCCCGCTGCCGGACCGATCCCCACACGGAGCCCAGATGGCCTGGTTTCGAAAGGAAAAACAGTCGCTGGCCGGCCAGAAGCGTGAACTGACGGCTGACGTCTGGGAAAAGTGTGATGGTTGCGGATCCGCTCTATACGTGAGGCGGCTCGAAGAGAACTATCGCGTGTGCCCGGATTGTGGCTATCACTGCCGAATCGGAGCACGCGACTATCTGGATCTGCTGTTCGACGATGGATTCGAAGAGGAATTCGGGAGTACGTTGCGCTCTGCGGATCCTCTGGGATTCGTCGACTCTAAGCCCTACTGCGAGCGTATCGTGGCGGCCGAGGCCAGGGTCGGTCACCATGACGCGATGCTGGCAGGTGTCGGGCGCATCGACGGTCGGCTGGTGTGCGGCGGCATCATGGACTTCGGTTTCATTGGCGGATCCATGGGCTCCGTTGTGGGAGAGAAAATCGCGCGCCTGCTGGACGGGGCCGTCGAACGCTCCGCACCTGCCTTGATCGTGTCGGCGAGCGGTGGTGCCCGTATGCAGGAAGGGATCTTCTCGCTGATGCAACTGGCGAAGTCCTCGGCCGGTCTGCACCGTTTGGCCGAGGCCGGCCTGCCGTATATCAGCATCCTCACGCACCCGACCACGGGAGGGGTCACAGCCAGCTTCGCCATGCTGGGAGACGTGAACCTTGCCGAACCGGGCGCCTTGATCGGATTCGCGGGACCAAGAGTGATCAAGGAGACGATCCGTCAGGACCTGCCAGATGGATTTCAGACCGCCGAGTTCCTCCATGAGCATGGCATGGTGGACCGCATCGTTCCCCGGCACGCCCTCAAACAGACGGTATCCGGGCTGCTGGCCCACATGTGCTGACCATCCCTGAAGCACCGCCGGGCGCTCTCGCAGATCTGCTGGCCCGTCAACCGACTCATCGCGTGAACTGGGGCCTCGAGCGAATTCTGTTCATGTTGGAAAACCTGGACCGGCCCGAGGCAGACTTGAGGGCGATTCATGTAGCCGGGACCAATGGGAAGGGATCGGTTGTCGTTACAGCGGATGCCGTACTTCGGGCCGCCGGTCACCGTACCGGGCGCTACACGTCTCCGCATCTCGTTGCATTCTCAGAACGCATCGTCATCGACGGCCAGCCCGCCTCGCAGGATCTTCTCGAGTCCTGTGCCCGGGATGTCCTTCCGCTTGCCGATAAAGCCGATGCGACGTTCTTCGAGTCCACGACCGCATTGGCATTCACGGCTTTCGCCAGGGCCGGCGTAACGTCAGCCGTGGTTGAAGTAGGGCTCGGTGGCCGGTTGGACGCCACGAACGTGCTTGCCGGTACGGTCTCGGTTGTTACCAGCATCGCACACGACCACGGCGAGTATCTGGGAGCGGACCTGGCGTCGATCGCACGGGAGAAGGCGGGGATCTTCAGACCTGACGGCACGGCGATCATCGGACCGGTGACCCGAGCCGCCGGCGCGGCTCTGGGCGAGGTCGCCGCCGAGGTGGGTACTACGACGCGTTGGATCGGTACGGACTTCGATGCGGCCGCGAAGGAGTCTCGGGACCAGGGCACGGGGTTTACGTACGAGTCCTGGTTGCGCAGTGTCCCGATACGTTTGTGTACGCCACTGAGGGGAGCCCACCAGGTGACGAATGCGGCGCTGGCCGTTGCCGCCGCGGACGCGTTCACCGGGGGCACGCTGAGCGACGCTGAGATCATGGAGGGTGTGAGTTCCGTGACGTGGCCGGGCCGGTTTCAGGTCGAGACAGAGACGGACGGGACCTGGATATATGACATCGCGCATAACCCCGCGGCGGCCGAGGCTCTCGCTTCAGTCATCAGCTCTAGCGATTTGCCTCAGCCCGTCGTGTTGCTCGCCGCCGTGATGGGAGACAAGCCGTGGCCAGATGTCCTGGCCCCGCTCCTGGCGGTTACCGAAGCGGCTGCGTTCACCGTGGCTCCGTCCGGGCCCGTGCAGCGGCGGTGGGATCCGTGGGCAGCTCGCGAGGCATTGGACTGCCCTGACGCGGTTCAGGTGGTTTGTGACTTCGACGGGGCGCTTGCGACGGCCCGGGCGCGGGCGGGGCAGGGGACGGTTCTCGTGGCTGGTTCCTGCCACACCGTCGGTGACGCGTTGCGCAGGAACGGCCGCGCTTGACCGACCGACACGGGGTGTTATGCTCCCCGCCGCGGCGGCCGTGCCGCGCTGAAATCGACAATCGAGAATTGAATTCAATCAGGAGACTCAAGTCCATGCAATATGATCCCCAGGTGGTGAGGCCGATGCGCGACGAACTCGTGCGTCTCGGCGCCACTGAACTGCTCGATTCTGAAGCAGTTGATGAAGCGCTTGATGCCGATGGGACCGTACTGGTAGTGGTGAACTCCGTTTGCGGATGCGCGGCGGCAAACGCACGACCGGCTGTCGCCATCGCTACCGGACACGAGGCACAACCCGATCGGATCGTGACCGTTTTCGCCGGGCAGGATGTCGAGGCGACGGAGCAGGCAAGGTCGCATATGCAGGGATACAGGCCGTCGAGTCCATCGATCGCCCTGTTTCGAGACGGTGAGCATGTGTTCATGCTGGAGCGTCATCAGATCGAAGGTCGGGAGGCGGGGGCGATAGCGGCGGACCTGCGGGACGCTTATGACCGCTATTGCACGACGGCCGTCTGATCTGAATGGATCTCTCAAGCCTGCCAGGATTTCGCGATTTCTTTCCGTCGGAATTGCGACTCAGGTCACACATAATTGGCGGATGGCAGAGGGTCGCCGCGCGCTATGGATTCGAGGAGTACGATGGACCGCCGCTGGAGCCGCTCGATCTGTACGTCCGTAAGTCAGGGCCGGAGATCGTCGGCCAACTGTATACGTTCACTGACCGGGGGGGGCGCGACGTAGCTCTGCGTCCGGAGATGACGCCGACCTTCGCCCGCATGGTGGGTGCCCGCGCGGCGGGCCTTCCCAAGCCCATCCGCTGGTTTTCGACTCCGCAGGTGTTCCGTTATGAACGGCCTCAGAAGGGCAGGCTCCGGGAGCACTTCCAGCTGAACATGGACATAGTCGGTGAAGCCGGCGAGTTGGCCGATGCGGAGCTGATTGCCGCCGCGATCGACGTGATGCGGGAGTTCGGTCTCGGTGAGCAGGACATCGTCGCGCGCATTTCCGATCGCCGATTGGTTGCGGCGGTCTTGCGGGCACTGGGTCTGCCTGAGGCAGGACTCGAAGATGCTTTCGCAGCGATTGATCGACTGGACAAGGAGGAGGCGACGGTTCTCCGTGAGCGGCTGGCCGCCGCGGGAGCGTCCGATGCCGCGAAGGACCGGATCCTTGCCTTTTCCGCCGATCCAAAGCCGTCTCTCGACGCCTTCGTCAAGGCCTTCGACACCGATACGGATGTCGAGCGTGCTGCCGAAAGCCTGCGCCGCGTGTTCGACCATCTCGAGTCGACCGGTCTCGGCGGATTCGTCCAATTCGACCCGACCCTGGTGCGGGGTCTCGCCTATTACACGGGTGCCGTCTTCGAGTTATGGGACCGGGCCGGTGATTTTCGCGCGATCTGCGGAGGTGGACGATACGACGGACTTCTCGCGGCCGTCGGCGGACCGGATCTCCCTGCGCTGGGCTTCGGCATGGGGGATGTCGTTCTGGGCGAGCTGCTCGCGGCGCGTGGATTGCTGCCGGATGCGGAGCCGGCAGTACAGGACTTCCTGATCTGTGTGACAACCGATCAGCGACCGCTGGGTCTTAAAGTTGCGCACCGGCTGCGGGACGCGGGGCGGAGGGTTGTTTATGACTTCGCTGATCGTAGTGTCGGTCGACAATTCAAGGCGGCGAACCAGGTAGGAGCGGAACGGGCCATCGTGATCGGTCCCGACGAGGCGGCTGCGGGCAAGGTGCTCGTTCGCGACCTGAAATCCGGTGACGAGCACCGGATTGGCATCGATGACCTTATACGAACCGACGACTGACAAGGCGGCATACATGGCGGAAGGCAGGCAGCTCACCCCACAGGCGGAGGACTTTTCCGCCTGGTATAACGAGATCGTCTATAAGGCCGAACTCGCCGCGCACTCGCCCGTACGCGGGTGCATGGTGATCCGGCCATACGGATACCGGATCTGGGAGCTGATGCAGGGTGCGCTGGACGAGATGTTCAAGGCCTCGGGGCACGAGAATGCCTACTTCCCACTGTTTCTCCCTCAGTCTGCGCTCGATCGCGAGGCAGAACACGTGGCGGGATTCGCACCGGAAACGGCCGTCGTCACCCGGGCTGGCGGAGCGGAGCTCGAAGAGCCACTTGTCGTGAGGCCGACCTCGGAGGCGATCATCTGGCCGATCGTCAGCGACTGGATCGACTCGTATCGCGATCTCCCGGTATTGCTGAACCAGTGGGCCAATGTGGTGCGCTGGGAGATGCGGACCCGGCCCTTTCTGCGGACCACGGAGTTTCTCTGGCAGGAAGGGCACACCGCGCATGTCGATGAGGCGGACGCGCGGGCGGAAACCCTGCGGATGCTCGGAATCTACCGCACGTTCATGGAAGAATGGATGGCGATGCCCGTGCATACCGGCCGAAAAACGGCTGCGGAGAGGTTCGCCGGAGCGGTCGAGACGTTTTCGTGTGAAGCCTTGATGAAGGACAACAAGGCCCTGCAGGCCGGCACGAGCCACTACCTGGGGCAGAACTTTGCACGCGCATTCGATGTGCGGTTCCAGACGATCGACGGCGAGCACGCATATGTGCACAATACGTCATGGGGTGTGTCGACCCGTCTGATCGGCGCGCTGATCATGATGCACGGGGACGACACGGGCCTGATACTGCCTCCACGACTCGCACCAATCCAGGCAGTCGTAGTGCCAATCTGGCGAAACGAAGAGCAGCAGGAATCGGTGCTCTCGGCCGCGAGGGAAGTCGAAACGGAGTTGCAGGCGGCCGGAATTCGCGTGCGGGTAGATGACCGCGAGGGTCTGAACCCGGGTGCGAAGTACTACGATTGGGAGCGTAAGGGTGTGCCGCTGCGGCTCGAAATTGGTCCCCGGGACGTGGAGTCCGGGTCTGTAATGACCGTGCGTCGATTCACCCCCGAAGGTGAGGATCGGAAACAGCCCATCGATCGCGGCGCGCTGGCGGCCGACCTGCCGGTCAGGCTGGAGCGTATGCAGGACGAACTGTTCCAATTGGCCGTTGAGCGCCGAGCGGCGCACACGACGAGGGGTATCGACGATTACGACGAATTCAAGCAGGTCATCAAAGACAACGGGGGATTCGTGCTGACCGGCTGGTGCGGTGATAGCGACTGCGAAGCCCGTGTGAAGGACGAGACGAAGACGACGATTCGTCTGATTGTCGGCGATGATCTGGCCTCGGAGGAACCGCCGCGACGGTGCCTGTGCGGCGAGAAATCGGGCGGTGAAGTCGTACGTGCCAGAGCCTATTGATGGCTGACCGCATCCTGATCTTCGATTTTGGCTCGCAATTCACCCAGCTGATCGCGCGGCGTATCCGAGAGGAACGCGTGCACTCCGAGATTCATCCGCCGACAAAGTCCATCGACTGGATTCGCGACTGGAATCCATCAGGCATCATCCTGTCCGGCGGGCCGGCGAGCGTATACGAAGATGACGTTCCGTTAGCGGATCCGGCCCTGCTCGATCTGAAGGTTCCGATTCTTGGCATTTGCTACGGCATGCAGCTGCTGGGACAGCTGGCAGGGGCGCGCGTGATCGGATCCAATCACAGCGAGTACGGGCGTGCCGACCTGGAAATCGTTGAACCCGACGAACTGTTCGCAGGATTTGATGCGGGTTCCCGATCGACGGTGTGGATGAGCCATGGTGACCAGCTCGAAGCATCGCCACCCGGCTGGCGCACTCTCGCTCGTACGGCCACGTCGCCCGTGGCGGCTTTCCGCGCCGAGGACGCGCCGTTGTTCGGCGTGCAGTTTCACCCGGAGGTGGCCCACACGGTGGACGGCGAGCGGATGCTGTCTAACTTTATATTCAGAATATGCGGGTGCGCAGGGGACTGGACGCCGGGCAGCATGCTCGAGAATCAGATTGAGGCCGTGCGGCGCATAGCTCCGACCGGCGGCGTCATCTGTGGACTATCGGGTGGCGTGGACTCGTCCGTGGCGGCGGCGCTGGTTCACAAGGCCGTCGGTGACCGCCTGACTTGTATCTTCGTCGATACCGGTCTGCTCCGGAAAGGGGAGCGGGAGTCTGTGGAGGCAGTGTTTGCCGCCCACTTCGGTTTCCGGCTGGAGGTCGTCGATGCGTCTGAATTATTCCTCGATCGCCTGTCCGGGATCTCGGACCCGGAAGAGAAGCGCATTCGGATCGGACATACGTTCATCGATGTATTCGAGGAGGCAGCCGGCCGATGCACGGACGTCCAGTACCTGGTTCAAGGAACTCTATACCCGGACGTCATCGAATCGACGTCTACCACCGGACCTTCGGCGAAAATCAAGTCGCACCACAACGTGGGCGGACTTCGGCCGAACCTGCCGTTCACGTTGATCGAACCGTTGCGGGAGATGTTCAAGGACGAAGTCCGGGCCGTTGGACGGGAACTCGGACTGCCCGAGGCTATGATTGGGAGGCATCCATTTCCGGGCCCCGGTCTCGCCGTTCGAATTCTGGGTGAGGTGACCGAAGAGCGCCTGGCCATTCTCCGTGAGGTGGATGCGATCTACCTCGACGAGATCCGAAGTGCCGGTCTTTATGATGAGATATGGCAGGCGTTTGCGGTGTTCCTTCCAATCCGTTCAGTTGGCGTGATGGGGGACGGCCGAACTTACGACAACGTCGTGGCGCTGCGGGCCGTAACCAGCAGGGATGGCATGACGGCGGACTGGTTTCCGTTCCCGCCTGAAGTTCTGGCGGTAATGTCCAATCGGATCATCAATGAAGTGCGAGGCGTGAACCGAGTCGCCTACGACATTTCGTCGAAACCGCCGGCAACGATCGAGTGGGAGTAGCGTCATGGCTGACTTGAGCGAAATCGTCGAACATCTGGAATTGGCGCTCCGGGTTTCGGAAATCGAAGACTACGCCGGGGCCTGGAACGGGCTGCAAGTGGACGGCCGATCGCCCGTGGAGAAGGTGTGTGTGGCGACGGACGCCTGCCTGGCTACTATCGAGAAGACTGCGGCTATCGGGGGACAGCTGCTGATCGTCCACCATGGCCTGTTCTGGGGCCAGCCGTTGCCGCTCGTCGGCCGGTCCTACCGGCGTATCCGCGCCCTGATCGAAGCGGACATTGCCCTCTACAGCGTCCACCTGCCGCTCGATATGCATCCGGTTCTCGGCAACAACAGGCTGCTCGCCCGGCGGCTCCGGTTATCGATTGAAGGTCGTTTCGGGATCTGGAAAGGGATGGAGATCGGGGTGTGGGCCGTGGTCGACCGGCCGCTGAACGATTTTGTTTCCGAGATAGAGAAGGTCTGTGAAGACAGTGCGCTTGTCCTGCGGGGCGGGCCACCGCATGTACGTCGCGTGGCCATCGTGACGGGAGGCGGCAGTTCAATGATCGATCAAGCCCACGCGGGCGGATTCGACACACTGCTTACGGGAGAGGGCGGGCACCACACGTATCACGAGGCGATGGAGTACGGCATCAACGTGATCTATGCGGGCCATTACGCGACTGAGACGCTCGGAGTCAAGGCAATCGGAGAGTCGTTGGCCGATCGCTTCGGGATCGAATGGGAGTTCATCGACCACCCGACGGGGATGTAATCAACCGGCTCAGTGGCGCTCGTAACGCGGCTCGTCCCAGTTGCTCAGCTGGCTTCAAAATACCGATATTTTCATCCCTGCCAGGTAACGCTGCGGCTGCTCCCTGATGTCCTTCGTGAGCAGGGCAATCTCTTCCGTCGCTGCCTGCATGTTCTCCATCGCGGCGGCCATGCGGTCGTAAAGCACGGGGTCATTCACGAGCTTGCCCATGGATCCCTCTCCGTTGTCGATCTTGCGGAGAATGGATGCCAGAGCCTCGGAGCTGGCACCGAATTCCTCACTCGCCGTAGCAAGTCGGGCCGCGAGGCTGTCGATGTTGGCGACCGTGCGTTCAAGCTCCGGCCCGTCCGTTGCGGCGCTCAACTGGGCTGACATGCTGGCCAGGCTTTCGATCAAATGTTCTATCGTCTGCGACTGCCGTTCGAGCATCGTCTCGAGTTCACCCATCGTACCGGCGAAGGCCCCGGCACCCGATTCGACGCTTGAAATCAGGTCATCGGACAAGAGTCGTTGGGTCCGTTCCAGGACTTCGCCGGCCTGATCGCCAAGCTGATCGGCAAGACCGGTCAGGCCCGGCAGCACCCTGGCCGGGATCGTGTCGCCAGATACGAGATTATCGGTGGCGGATCCTGGCCTGAGACCTACGACCATCTGACCAAGAAATCCGGCCGTCTCGATCGATGCGTAGGTATCCGATGGAAGGCGGCCCTCCGGCGACGCCGTCAGCCTCATGACGACACCTGATTCGACGAGCCGAACCTCCTCGACGGCCCCGACCGGAACGCCGCGCAGCATCACGACCGACCCCTCGGCCACCGAGGCCGCATCGTCAGCCGCCACATAAAGTGTCAGGTCCTTGCCTCCGATTCGGGCTCCGCTGATCCACAGGATGCTGGCCGCGAGGCCGACGAAAGCCAGAATCAGAAGGGCGCCGACCTGTAATTCGAGCCGTTGCTGATCTCGCAGTCCTGGGTCTCTCATCCGCCGATCGTCTCTTCTTCCAACGTGGGATGCAGAAAACCCTGCACCACGGGATCGTTCGAGTGTCTGAGTTCGTCGGGCGTACCCGATGCCCTGACCTTCCCGTCAGCCAGCAGGGCAATGCGATCACCGAGGAAAAACGCGGATTCGACGTCGTGCGTCACGATGACGCTCGTAGTGCCAGTTTCTCTTTGAATCCGGGCGATCAACTGGTTGATTACTTTCGCATTGACTGGATCGAGTCCGGTCGTCGGCTCATCATAAAGAATGTATTTTTGCTTGCCGACGATCGCGCGAGCGATGGCGACCCGCTTCTGCATGCCGCCGGACAATTCTGCCGGTAGTAGCCGAAGCACCTCCGGCCCCAAGTTTACGAGCGATATAGCCTCCA
Source organism: uncultured bacterium (assembly GCA_965371255.1). Lineage (GTDB taxonomy): Bacteria > Gemmatimonadota > Gemmatimonadetes > Palauibacterales > Palauibacteraceae > JARFPW01. Next base: position 139 of record CBDUXS010000004.1, on the reverse strand, counting down.
GCACCAGCGGGTCCGACAAGGCGCTCACGCGACGGCAATGTTCAGCGGGCAATCCAAGCTGGATGTTCTGAGCCGCAGTCATCGAGTCGAACAGGGCTGAGTTCTGAAATACATAGCTGATCTTCGAGCGAATTTCCCG
>CBDUXS010000003.1:0-24718 GCA_965371255.1 uncultured bacterium | reverse complement strand
CGTCGGGTTCATCGTCACTCGAGCTCTCGCCATCCGAGTCGTCACTTGAGTCGTCGGCGGATTCGATGTTCTCGTCCGACGTTGTCTCGTCATCGTCCCGTCTCGGGCGCTCGTCATCGTCATCGTCCCGTCTCGGGCGATCGTCGTCCCGGTCCGGGTCGCCTGCGTCCACCGGCGGTGTCGGTAGTTCGCCCTCCGAAATCACGACGAGATGGCGCAACAGGTCGTCGTCGAATTTCAGCGCGCGTTCGAATCCGGACAGGACGTCTGGCGGTGCGGTGAATTGGGCGACCACGTAGTAGCCGTTCCTGTCCTTGTCGATCGGGTAGGCGAGTTCCCGCTTTCCCCAATGGACGACAGCCGTGATCTCGGCATCGGAACCGGCAAGGATCTTCTCGTGGTAGGTCTGAACCCTGGACTCGATCTCTTCGGTGCCCAGGGAAGATTTGAAGATGTATACGACTTCATAGTCGCGCATAGCGCCTCCTTCGGTCTTATTCGGCCCCGGAGCACCCTCCGGGGCAGGAGCGTTGTTTTTTTTCCGGAGCCGAAGCAGGCTTCCGGAACGGCACGAACCTACCGCGGAGTCCCGCTTCGTTCAAGCGGAACTCCACTCTGAATCAGCCCAGGAACGGTAGCCAGGTCTCGAGCACCCGGCCGATTGACACCAGGCTTTCACCGTTCTGATGCACCGCCACGAACCATGGCGCCAGCACGAGCGATACGATGCTCATCAACTTGATCACGATGTTCATCGACGGACCTGACGTATCCTTGAACGGATCGCCGACCGTGTCCCCAACGACAGCCGCCTTGTGTGGATCCGATCCTTTCCCGCCGTGTGCGCCAGCCTCGATGTACTTCTTGGCGTTGTCCCACGCGCCGCCCGCGTTGGCCATGTACAGAGCCAGGAGCACGCCGCTGAGTGTTGCGCCAGCGAGCGTCCCACCGAGTGCCTCCACGCCGAGGAATCGGCCTACGACAACGGGAACGAGGATTGCCGTGAGACCGGGAACGACCATCTCGCGCAGCGCCGCACGAGTCGAGATATCGATGCATCGCGCGGAGTCCGGCTTCGCCGTTCCCTCCATCAGGCCGGGAATCTCCCTGAACTGACGCCGAACCTCGGCGACCATCCCGGCCGCCGCGCGACCGACTGCGGTCATGGTCAGGGCGGCGATAAAGAACGGCGTAATCCCACCGATGAACAAGCCGATGACAACGATCGGGTCCACGATGTTGATGCCCGTCTCGGCGAGCCCAACCGCGTTTGCGTACGCTGAAAACAGAGCCAGGGCCGTCAGCGCGGCGGAGCCGATCGCGAAGCCCTTCCCTTGCGCCGCAGTCGTATTGCCGAGCGAGTCCAGGCTGTCCGTGATCTTCCGAACCTCCGGCCCGAGGCCGCTCATTTCGCTGATTCCGCCGGCGTTGTCGGCGATCGGCCCGTACGCGTCGACGGACATGGTGACGCCGACCGTGGCCAGCATCCCGACCGCAGCGATTCCGATGCCGTACAGGCCGGCAAATCCATACGCCAGGAAGATCGCAGCACAGATGAACAACAGGGGAGCAGCTACGGATTCCATGCCTACGGCCAGGCCGGTAATGATGTTCGTCGCCGAACCCGTCTCCGAGGCGCGAGCGATGTTGCGGACAGGCTTGCCGGCCGTGTAGTACTCCGTCACGAGACCGATCGCGATGCCCGCCAACGAGCCGAACAGCATCGCCCAGAACGGACCCGCGGCCGGATCCAGGAGCGTCCAGAACTCCGCGTCTGAACCCGCGAAGATGTCGAGGCGCACGGTGATCATCCACGCACCGGCCCAGAACAGGAGCGCGCCGATGAACGTCGTGTTTCGCAGCGCAGCCGCACCCTCCATCTTCTCGAACACGCGAATCGACATCACGCCGACCACACTGGCCACCAGACCTGCCATGGCATAGAGAATCGGCAGCGCGACGGCAGCGAGCCGCTTATCCGGCAGAACAGCCGTCGCTGCGGCACCGAGCACGACCGTGGCTACGATCGACCCGACGTAGGATTCGAAGATATCGGCTCCCATACCGGCGACGTCGCCGACGTTGTCACCTACGTTATCAGCGATAGTCGCCGGATTCCGTGGGTCGTCCTCCGGGATCCCGGCTTCCACTTTTCCGACGAGATCCGCGCCGACGTCAGCGGCTTTCGTGAAGATCCCACCACCGATACGCGCAAACAGCGCGATCGTTGACGCTCCCATGGCGAATCCCGAAATGATCTCACCGAATAAAGTCGCACCGACCAATTCGGGCCGGTAGATAAGAACCAGGGCTCCCAGACCTGCGAGCCCCATGCTTGCCACGGCCAGTCCCATCACCGCGCCGCCACTATACGCGATTCGTAGCGCCTTGCCCTGTCCATCGGCCCGGGCGGCTTCCGTCGTCCGTACGTTCGCCAGGGTGGCCGCGCGCATTCCGACGAACCCCGCCACCAGGGAGCAGGCGGCACCGAACAGATAGGCGTAGGCAGTGCGTGGCGCGATCAGCCAGTACAGCAAGGCCGCGACGATGAGGATGAACGGGAGCAAGACCGAGTATTCCCGCCTGAGAAACGTCATTGCACCGGATTGGATCTCGTCCGCGAGCTCCCGCATCGTCTCACTTCCGGCAGGTTGTCTCCGCACGTAGACGTACATCAGCGCCGCCAGAGAGAAACCGCCGAGGCCAAACCACAGGGCCGATGTCATCCATTGTTCCACGCTCAGAATTCTCCTGTCTCAGGTAGTCCGGATACGTCCGATATCAGTTGAACTCATTCATCGCGGACGCTACACCTTCCGCGACCCAGGCTTCGATGGATCGGGCCATCCGGTCGAAACTTTCCAGTACCAGCTGTTCTTCGCTGTCACGAGGTGCTGCCAGAACCCACTCTGCGAGGTCGATCTCGGTTGACGGCGGTGCGCCAACCCCAATTCGTAAGCGTGCATAGGAGCGGGAATCGAGAGCGGATTCAATCGAACCGAGCCCGTTGTGTCCGCCCGCTGACCCCTGGGCGCGCAAGCGGAAGGCGCCGGGGGGCAACGACACATCATCGACCAGGACCAGCAGGTCCGATTCCGGGTCAACCGATTGCCCGTCGAGAAGCCGCGGCAACACACGCCCACTCAGATTCATGAAAGCCAGCGGTTTCGCTACAAGCACCGCCTCGGATTCCACGCGGCCATGGGCGGTCGCAATTCCGCCGTCTATCCGGAAAGACTCGAGCTTCCACCGACTGACCAGATGATCCGCCAGCCACCAACCCGCGTTGTGCCGGGTGTCGCGGTACCTGTCGCCCGGATTGCCCAGGGCAAACAAAAGTTTCACAACAGATCACGAACCGCGGGCTCAGTTTTCCTCTTGCTCTCCTTCGCCGGCATCTTCGTCGCCGCGTGCAGTGATCACCTCGGGCTCCTGATCCTCGTCGAATTCCTCTTCCTCTTCCTCCACCTCTTCCACGATTACCCGTGGTGGCTGGACGACGCATACCGTGCGCTCCGGTGCCTCGCTCGTTGGGAATCCTGCCGTGTCGACAGCTTCGACATGAATCGAATCCCCAATCTCAAGCTCGGACACATCGACTTGGAACGCCTCGGGAATCTCGCTGGGCAGGCACTCGATCTCGAGTTCATGCAGATTCTGCTGCAGCATGCCTCCCGAGTTGCGGACGCCGGAGGCCGTGCCCGTCAACTGGACCGGCACGGACACCTTGATCTTCTCGCCTGCCTTGATCGCGAAGAAGTCAATGTGCAGGACCTGTTTCCGAAACGGATGCCGCTGAATCTCGCGGATCAGTACGGAACGTGGCTTGGCACCGCCCACGACGAGGTCGATCAGCGTGTTGTCGACCGAGATCCGGGACGTGAGCGCGTCGAACTCCCGCGCGTCGGCGTCCACCGCCATCGGGTCGGACCCGTGGCCATATATGTTTCCGGGAATCCGACCCGCCATACGCATTCGGCGCGCCGGACCCTTGCCCCGTCCGTCTCGTTTTTCAACCGCCAACGTCACCTGTTTGCTCATCGTCCTGTTTCCTGTCTCATCCTCGAGTTCGTGCTCAATCGAACAGCCTGCTCACGGAGCGGTTGAAGTGCGTGCTCTCTATCGCGCGTGCGAGGAGATTCGCCACCGATACTTCCTTGAGACTCGGCAGTCCTTCGTGCTTCTCGTCAGCGATTGCGACTGTGTCCGTCACCGCAACCTCGGCCACATCGGCCCGGGCCAGTCTCTCGACCGCCGGTCCCGAAAGCAGCGCGTGAGTCGCGATGCAGTAAATTTTCTTCGCACCACGTTCCCGCAGCGCCTCGACGGCGTTGACCATCGTCCCCGCGGTATCCACCATATCGTCGGGAATGATGCAGTTCCGGCCCTCAATTTCGCCGACGATATTCACGACCTCCGCCTGGTTCGGTCCGAGACGACGCTTGTCTACGATCGCGAATCCCGCATCCAGGCGCTTCGCGTATCCCCTCGCCATCTTGGCGGCACCCACGTCCGTCGCCACGATGACGAGTTCGCCCAGGTCCCGATTTCGGTAGTGCTCCATGAATACCGGCGCGGCATACAGATGGTCGACCGGAATATCAAAAAATCCCTGGAGTTGATGCTGGTGAAAGTCGATCGTTATCAGGCGGTCGGCTCCGGCAGCCACGATCAGGTTCGCCACGAGTTTGGCCGCAATCGACACCCGCGGCTGATCCTTGCGATCTTGCCGGCAATAGCCGAAGTACGGGACGACTGCGGTCACGCGCGCGGCGGATGCCCGCTTGGCCGCGTCGATCAGCAATAGCAGTTCGAGCACGTTCTCCGCCGGCGGGTTCGTCGGCTGAATGACGAACACGTCTCTGCCCCTCACGTTTTCGTCGATCCGGACGAAGATTTCTCCGTCCGCGAATCGGCGAACCGTAAGATCACACAGCGGTTGATCCAGGTGCTCCGAGATCTTCGCCGCCAGTTTCGGGTTTGCCGTCCCCGTCATCACCATCATCGGCGTGCCGGTCGCCGAGAGTTCCGACATCGGATTGTGCCTCATTGTCGTAGAACGTTCCAATACAACGGACTGGATTTCCAGCGATTCCGCATGGAAAACAGCCAACAATGTTACTCGTAGTGATGTATGTCGTCAAACCCTGCCGGAGCGGGCGGTCGCCCGGGTCAGTGCCGCTTCGAACGCCTCCGGACCGACGACGGGACGCTCGCACGCGTGGGCGCGGCAAATGTAAGCCGCTCCGGTTCCGTTTGCAGCTTCCATGTACTCGGTAAACGGAGCGATCCGAGCGAGGTGACGGCACGCACCTGCATCTCCGACAGGCTTCAGCAGAAGCGCCACGCGTGGGAGGAATCGGCCGCGGACGAGTGCCAGCATCTGCTGAACCCGAGGATCCTCCGGTTTGCCGGCGATGACAATCTGCACGGAGTCTCCCTCGAGACGGTCGACCGCCTGGAGCAGTGCCGAGTGCGCGGCCGGCGCCGACGCGACGCGCCCTCCAAGCGCATCGAGGATACGAACCGCGGCCGCCTCGTACTCGCTTCGCCCGGTTAGATGGGCGACCTGGAGCAGGACTCCGGCCGCGACGGAGTTTGCGGACGGCATCGCTCCGTCTGTCGTCTCGAGAACTCGGATGAGCGGCGTCATCCCTGCTTCCGCCGTTCGGAACAGACCTCCGCCGGGCGCTTCGAACCGATCCAACAGCGTGTCGAGCGCTGCGGTGGCTCGATCCAGCCAGATCGGCTCGAACGTCGCCCCGTAAAGTTCGACAAGACCCCACGCGAGACAGGCATAATCGTCAGCCATCGCCGGAATCGCCGCCTCTCCGGCGCGCCAGCGATGCAACAAGCGACCATCCTCGGTCCTGACGCTGGCGTCCAGGAACGCGGCGCATCTTCGTGCCGCCGCTATGTATTCAGGTTCGCCAAGCACCCCACCCGCCCGGGCCAGCGCCGCAATGGCGAATCCGTTCCAGTCGGTGAGAATCTTGTCGTCACGCCCTGGCGGCACACGCTTGCTCCGTGACTCCAGAAGTCGCGACCGGATCACCTCAAGCCGTCCCGCCACGTTGTCCGCCGACCCCCCATGTCCCACAGCCAGGTCGGCGGGTTCCTCTGCCAGCACCAACACGTTCGACCCCGCGCGGCGGCCGGTCGCCTCGTCACGGAAATTTCCTTCGGGCTCGACCCCGAAGGCGTCTACCGCGAGCATGAGATCGCTCTTTTCCGGCAGAACCGCGGCAATCTCAGCCTCGGTCCACACATAGAATTTCCCTTCCTCGCCATCGCTGTCCGCGTCCTCTGCCGAGTGGAATCCTCCTTCCGCATCGACCATCTCCTCGAGCAGGTAGTCCAGCGTGCAGCGGGCAACTTCGGCGAACCGCTGCGCGCCCGTGGCCGTCCATGCCTCGATGTAGGCGATGCCGAGCAATGCTTGATCGTAGAGCATCTTCTCGAAATGCGGGAGTCGCCACTCGGCATCGGTCGAGTATCGGTGAAACCCGCCACCCAATTGGTCACAGATGCCGCCGCGCCGCATGGCGTCGAGCGTGGCCACGACCTTGTTCAGAATGTCCGCATCGCCGGTCCGATCCCATGCCCGGAGCAGGAAGGTAAGCGTATGCGGCGAGGGAAATTTCGGCGCCGGTGAGAAGCCGCCGTACCGGTCGTCGAATCGCGCGACCAGCGCGTTCGTCGCCGCCTCCAGCTCGTTCGGGCCCGGTGCGCACCCCTCCGGTATCTTCGTGACCCGCCGAAGTGCTTCCGTGATTTCGGCCGCCGACCGGTCCACGTCGGCCCGGCGCGATTCCCAGACTTCCGCAATGCGGGGCAGCAGGTCGAGCAGGCCGACCCGTCCCCGACCGGATTCTCGTGGTACATATGTCGTGGCGAAAAACGGGGCTCCTTCGGGCGTCAGGATCGCCGTCAGGGGCCAGCCCCCGTGCCCGGTCATGATCTGACACACGGTCATGTAGACAGCATCGATGTCGGGGCGTTCCTCGCGATCCACCTTGATGGATACGAAGTGTTGATTCAGCAGCTCGGCGACCGCCTGGTCCTCAAATGATTCATGCGCCATCACATGGCACCAATGGCAGGTCGAATAGCCGATCGAAAGGAAGATCGGTCGATTCAGATGGCGCGCCCGCTCCAGCGCGTCGTCACCCCACGGATGCCACGCTACGGGGTTCCCAGCGTGCTGCCGCAGATACGGGCTCTGTTCCTTTGCCAGCAGATTTTCAGCCATCAAGACCTTGCGTCTCGTCGGAGGAGTGCGGCCCGACATATACTACGCCCCTGACGGCACCTCGCGAACACTCGTGATCGTTCATGTGTTCTGGATATGCAATGACCAGTTCGAACAAAATTCTCGCTCCGCATCTTTCCACCTCCGCAGCTACGCTCGCGGGTGGGCGGTCACGGTGGCGAATGCCCGATGACATGCTCGAGCAGACATGTCGCAGAGTGGGCACGGCGGGTTTCGTGTTTGCCGCCATCTGGACGGTGGTTCTCCTGATGCAGAATGTCGTGTGGCGCCTGTTCGGAGCAGCCAGCCACGAAGTGGGTGCCTTGTGGCCGATGCCTGGAAACCTGTTCGCGGGATGCGGGGTGGCCATATCGCTGGGTCTTGTCCTTCTCTCCAAATGGCTCAGCCACCGCCGTCATCTGCTGATTTCGCTCGGGCTCGTGTTCGAGGTGGCCACGGCACTGCTCATCGCCCTGCACAACTTCTGGGGGTCCGGCGGGATCGGCGGCATGGGAGTCTCGTGGGTATGCATTATCATTATTGCCTATCCCGCCATCGTGCCGGCCGAACCAAGGCGGGTTTTGCTCGCGGCGCTCGCGGCGGCATCGATGGATCCGTTCGTGTATCTCATCGGGACGGCGCGAGGTGTCGAGTTTGCACTGGATGGTTTCGCCCTCACGTGGACCTTTCTTCCGAACTACGCTTGTGCCCTGATTGCCGTCGTGCCGGCAAGGGTGATCGGGTCACTCGGCCAACACGTAAGTCGTGCGCGAGAGCTCGGTAGTTACCGCCTGGAAGAGAAGCTCGGCGTCGGTGGGATGGGCGAGGTCTATCGGGCCACACATCGGCTTCTCGCCCGGCCCGCCGCGATCAAGCTGATCAGACCGGAAGTTCTCGGAGCGAGCACGCCACAAACGGCTGCGGTAATCGTCGAACGCTTCAAACGTGAGGCGCGCGCGGCAGCGAATCTCCGGTCGCCCAATACCATCGAGCTATACGACTTCGGTACCACCGCCGACGGTGCGCTGTACTACGTGATGGAGTTGCTCGAGGGCCTCAACCTGCAGGAGATGGTGGACCGGTTCGGTCCGTTGGCGCCGGCGAGGGCCGTCCACTTCATGCGGCAGGCATGCCTGTCTCTGGGCGAGGCTCACGAACGCGGCTTGGTGCACCGGGACATCAAGCCAGCGAACCTCGTCGCCGCCCGCCTCGGGCTCGTAGTCGACCAACTGAAGATCCTCGATTTCGGCCTCGTTAAAGCGGCCTCGGAGCACTCGGAAGAGTCCATGCAGCTCACGTCGCCCAACGTGACGACCGGCACGCCCGCATTCATGTCACCGGAGATGGCGCTAGGTGACGCGCCCGTCGACGGGCGATCCGACATTTATTCGCTCGGCTGCGTCGTATACTGGCTGCTGACGGGTCGAACGGTATTCGAGGGGGCATCGCCCGTGGCTATCCTGATGGCCCACGTGCGCGACGATCCGGTACCGCCATCCGAACTCAGCGAATTGGATATTCCTCCGGAGCTGGACGAAGTGATCCTGGCGTGCCTGCAGAAAGATCCGGAGGACCGTCCGGACACAGCCATGGAGCTTTATGGCAGCCTGTGCTGCATTCCAGTCCCGCCGTGGAACAGCGCTACGGCGCTGGAATGGTGGAAGCTGCACCTCCCGGATCTGATGGCGGAGAAGGACTCGGCGGCGCTCACCGAGCAGATCGCGGTTCTTGTTGAGCCCGACCTTGCAGCCCCTGACAGGTGTGAACTTGATAGCTCCTACTATCGGTGAGCTGCGAACTGGCCCCCCAGGATTCGAACCTGGATTACCGGCTCCAAAGGCCGGGGTCTTGCCATTAGACGAGGGGCCATCGCGGGCAGACTGAAGAATCGTCCTCCCGGCCAAACTCCGACGCCGGGCCGATTCGGTCAACCGGCGGCCTGTGCGTATTCCGGACCGTCCGTCCAGGTTGAGATGAGGTTCCATGCCTCACCGATCGCCGGGTCTCCCCGAAGCTGCTCGGCCGCCGTGTCGCGCTGTGCGGGCGTGTGGAATACCCCGGCCACACACGCACCCGACCCGCAAAGGAGTGCGATTTCAGCTCCGCTGGCGTACAGCGCCTCCGTCGTCTCCCGCAGTTCCGGGTATCGGCGATAGACCGGACCGGCCAGATCGTTCTGTGCAAGCCCGGCGAGGACATTCCAGTCGGCGAGTCCCGTCGTCGCCGACAACGTGCCCGGATCGACCGACACAGGCTGGTTGGAATCAGCCCTGTCCGCCCGCAGCCACGAGTATGCCTCGCCAGCAGACACGCCGAAGTCGGGCACAACGATGAGCACGGCCCGCGACGGGGGCGGCTCCAACGGCAGCAGTCTCGTACCACGCTCCCAGGCAAGGGCGAATCGGGCCTCAGAAACGAAGAACGGGACATCGCTTCCCACTCGTTCGGCCAGCCTCATCAGTCCGGCAGGATCGAGCGGTTGATCGTGGAGGCGGTTCAAGCCCAGTAGAACGGTAGCCGCGTCCGAGCTTCCTCCGCCCAGGCCAGCCGCGACCGGGATGTGCTTGACGAGTCGCAACGCCGCAGCCGGGGAACGTCCGATGGCATCGAAGAACACGACAGCGGAACGCCAGCACAGGTTTTCCTCGCCTTCGGGCACCTTGATAGCGCCCGACGATTCGAGTTGCAACTCGGAAGAATTGAGGTCGATCGAGAGTTCGTCGGCCAGACCAAGCCGGAGAAACAGCGTCTCTATGGAATGAAATCCGTCGTCCCGACGGCCAAGGACGCGGAGTCTGAGGTTGAGTTTGGCCGGTGCTGTGAGCGTCACGAATCGGCTTCCCCACGGCGGCTCACTTCAGCCCAACTGAGGCCGATCCGCCGCACATAGAGCAGTCCAAGCACGGTAACGGGGATAAACGTCAGAATGTGGTAGCTGGTCGCGAAGCTGACGATGGACGCCTCGGGCACATCCCAGACCCCCAGGGCCAGGCGCGCCGCCGCCTCGAACACACCGAAGAAACCGGGTGTTGAAGGCACAGCCACGGCGAACGCGATCATCGCCTGAATGAAGATCGCCCCGGTAAACCCTGGCGCCGAGATGTTGAAGGCCATCAACGCGAGCCAGATCGACGCAGCGAGGCAGATCCAGACCGCGACACTCCAAGCGAGGGCGCGGAGGAATACGCCCGTGCTGGCCAATGCGCCGAGACCCTCCACGACCGACGCTACAAGCCCCCGGATGCGCCCGGTGTATCGGTGCGGTACGAGGCGTCCGATGGAGCGGTCCCACAGCATCACCGTCTCGGCGGGTCGTCGCGCCGCCATCCGCAGCAGTGCGAATCCAACTAGGAACAGAACCGAACCAAGGATTGCGGTTCGCTGCACGAGCACGGCCGTTGCGCCTTCGCCCAGCGGGAAGTGCGGCAGCGAGATCGTGGCAAACAGGAAGAAGGCGACTACCAGGCCGTCGAGCACACGTTCCACGACGAGCGAACCGATACTCCCGCCCAGCGGTACGCGGGCGACAGTCGACAGCACATACGCCCGCACGAATTCCCCGATTCGGGCCGGAAAAATGTTGTTGGCGGCAAACCCGGCGCACGTGGCGCCGAATCTCGTGTCGAAATCCGACCCGCTGTGTTGAGGTTCGAGCAGAACACGCCAACGCAGCGCCCTGAGCACGAAGCTGAACGTCGCGAGTGCAACCGCCCCGGCCATCATCCACGGATTGGCTCCGCGGACCTCTGTCCACACCTCTGCGGGGGACACGTCGCGCATCACCCACCACATCAGAAGAACCGTGATGACCAGACCGATCACGGCCTTCAGACGTGGGCTCACGCGCGGCCGCCGGTGGAATCCATGCGAGCCTCCTGAATGATGCACTTCATCTCACGGACGGCCTGCTCGAATCCGACGAACACCGACCGACTGACAACCGAATGCCCGATATTCAACTCCTCGCAACCGGCGATTGCTGCAACCGGGGCGACGTTCTCATATGTGAGTCCGTGCCCGGCGTGAACCGCCAGCCCCAGTTCCCGGCCGAGTCGAGTAGCCGCAGTGAGACGGTCCAGCTGGGCGGCGCGGTCCAGGATATCGGCATTGGCATATTCGCCGGTATGGAGCTCAACGGCATCTGCCCGCAAGTCGGCAGACCGACGCACGGCATCCGGCTCCGGGTCGATGAACAACGAGGTTCGAATCCCCACTTTAGCGAGCCGGCGCAGCGTGGAATCAAGGCCCTCCGCATCCATGACATCGAGACCGCCCTCGGTCGTCAGCTCTTCCCGGTTCTCGGGCACCAACGTTACCTGGTGGGGGGTCAGTTCCATGGCAATCGCCTCCATCTCAGGTACGTTTGCCATTTCGAGGTTCAGTGGCGACCGAAGCGTCCGCCGCAGCAATTCTACGTCACGATCCTGAATATGCCGTCGGTCCCGGCGAAGGTGAACGGTGATGCCATCAGCGCCGCCGAGTTGTGCAAGGACGGCGGCCTGCACGGGATCCGGCTCGTCCGTACCTCTAGCCTGACGGACAGTGGCCACGTGGTCGATATTGATAAACAGGCGCATGGCGCCAGCATATCACGGGCGAAGGTGCTGTGCGAGTGACCGAGCCGGGATCAGGATTCGCCGACCCCCTTGACCGTGACACCCGGCATCCTGCGCCACCGACCGAGGACTTCCTCCGGCACCCGGGCCCTCAGAACGACAACGGAATCAGTTTCTACGCGCCCGAGAACATCGGCTTCACGGTAGGCTTCGGCGAGCATGCGGCCGTCCGAAACCGGAACTGATACCTCGACGATGGGTCGGTTCGCCGCACAAATGCGGCGCAACTCGTCGGCAAGGTCGGCCAGGCCGTCAGGCTCGACCACTGATGTGAAAACATGGTCGCCGTGCAGTTCTGCGCTACGACGCCGGAAAGCTTCGTCTTCGGCGTGCGTCAGTCGATCGATCTTGTTGAACGCCAGAAGGACGGGCCGCTCCGCGGCTCCGAGTTCGGCAAGTACTCCGTCTACCGCGTCGGCCTGGTGCTCCCAGCTGGATGCCGACACATCAATCACGTGTACGAGCAGGTCGGCGTCGGCAATCTCCTCGAGTGTCGCCCTGAACGAGGCGACCAGGTGGTGCGGCAACTTTCGGATGAAGCCGACGGTGTCCGTAAGGATTACGCGATACCCGCCATCGAGCTCGACTACCCGCGTGGCGCTGTCCAGCGTGGCGAACAGACGGTTTTCGACGAATACGTCGGTCCCCGACAAAGCCCGGAGGATGGAAGACTTTCCGGCGTTCGTGTACCCGACCAGCGCTACGCGGAACTCAGCCTGCCGCGCCTTCCGCCGTGTATCGCGGCCGAGGGATATCTGCTTGAGTTGTCGCCGGAGTTTGGTGATTCGACGGTCGATAATGCGGCGATCGGTCTCCAGCTGCGTCTCACCGGGCCCGCGCATTCCGATTCCCCCCTGCGTACGGGACAGATGGGTCCACATCCGCTTGAGCCGCGTTCTCAGGTACTGAAGCTGCGCGAGTTCGACCTGCACACGCGACTCGGCCGTGCGGGCCCGCTGCGCGAAAATATCTAGGATCAGTTCCGTGCGGTCTACCACACGTATGCCGAGCCGGTTCTCGAGCGCCGCGCCCTGGGCCGGGGAAAGATCTTCGTCGAACACTACGAGGCTCGCACCTTCGTGCTCGGCCAGTACGCGCAGTTGATCTGCCTTCCCGCTGCCTATGTACAGACGAGGGTGCGGTTTGTTGAGCCGTTGAACCAGCGTCGCCACGACCTCGGCGCCAGCTGTGTCGGTCAGTAGCCGCAGTTCTTCCAGGTGTTCATCGACCAGCGTCTCCGATTCGCCCGCGTGAGGTGCGGCTACGAGAACCGCCCGCTCGATAGGCGCCCGCAGTTCGATCAGTTTGCCTCCGATGATTCCCTCCGGCGGGCTTCCGCCCTCATGCGCTCATTCCGCTTTCTTCTCCCCGGTCGCATCCACCAACCCGGCCATCTCAATCAGCTCCCGGGCCTGTTCGAGAAGCACCTGTTTCGTGTTGAGTTCCGGATCTTCCAACACACGCGCATGGAGTTCATCGAGCAGCAACCCGACCAGCGGACCCGGCGACATGCCGAGTGACAGGACGTCGTGTCCGTCCACGGCAAGATCGGCTCGTTCGATCGGGGCCCCGCTGAGTCGCTCGTCATGAACCCGCCGCCATACGAACACGAGCGCGTTCATCGCGTCCTCGGAACAGGCAGCGCGCGCGCCGGCAATATGAAGCCGGAAAAGATCCCGCTCGGTTCCGGGACCGACTTCGCTCAGCCACTCACGGATCCGGGCGGAGGAGTCTACCGGGCTGATGAACGGGAAAAAGTGCTGATAGAGGTGGAGCGCCCGTCGCTGGTGAGCTCCCGAAAATTTCAGCCGCTTCAGCAGGGCAGCTGCGGCCGCCAGATTCGTATCCTCGAGGGACTCAGCCGACGGTTCCCCCGGTATCACGAGCAGCAGTCGGCAGAGCCGCAGCAACCAGCGGCCTGGGTGCAGCTCATCAATCGCGGCCAGCGCTTCGTCCCAGGCCGCATCGTCGGCATGACGCTCGAGTTCCGGATACCAGACGCCCAGCGCTCCCGTATCGCGATACAGGCGCAGCGTGGCGGACGGACTCCCGGAATCAAGCACTTTGACCAGCTCCTCGCGAACCCGCTCCGCAGACAGGCGATCGAGCCCGGGAACGGCTTCCTCGAGCGCCTCGCGCGTCGGCGGATCCATGGTCAGCCCGTACGCCCCGGCGAAACGCAGGCCTCTCAATACGCGCAGAAAGTCCTCCGCGAAGCGCTCAGCCGGGTCGCCCACGGCGCGCAGTACGCCCGCCGCCAGATCGGTCCTTCCGCCCCAGGGATCTCGCAACTCGCCGGTACTCTCCCGCCAGGCGATCGCATTGATCGTGAAGTCGCGCCGGGCCAGATCCTCTTCGATCGATTCCGCGAAAGCGACGACCGCGTGTCGGCCGTCCGTTTCAACATCCTTGCGAAATGTCGTGACCTCATACAACACGCCATCCGGATCGAGCACACCCACGGTCCCATGCTCGATGCCAACCGGCACGGTGCGGCGAAACAGGTCCATCACCTCGTGGGGCTGAGCGCTCGTCGCCAGGTCCCACTCTCGCGTGTCGACTCCCAACAATCGATCGCGAATTGCCCCTCCCACGGCCCACGCCTCGAACCCCGCGTCTTCGAGGCGATTCGACACGTCCGAGAACGAAGCAGGCGGGCGCATGTCGGGTTCCCGTGAATTCATCGCGACGGATCGCCCTCACCGGCAAACCATGCATCTACGAAGTCCGCCACCGCGTGTTCGATCGCGAGATGCAGTTCCTGGATAGTGGCCGTGTCGTCGGACGGAACTCGGATCGAATGATCTGCGAGGTCGCCCAGCGGACCGCCGGAGGCGCCGAGGAGGGCGACGGTTCGGATCGGGATTTGAGCCGCCGTCCGGGCCGCCGCCAACAGGTTGGGCGATTCTCCGCTCGTCGAATGAAGGACCAGCAGATCGCCGGACGTGCCAAGCGCGACGAGCGGCCGGACGAACACCTGGTCGAATCCGAAATCATTGGCCGACGCTGTGAGCATTCCCGTGCCGGAGGACAGCGCGATAGCCGGCAGAGGCGCCCGGTCGCGACGCAGGCGAACCACGTACTCCGTGGCGATGTGTTCCGTGGTCGTCGCGCTGCCGCCGTTGCCGCAGAACAGGAGGCGCCCCCCCGCTCGAAGCGTCGTGAGTGCCCAATCCGCATAGGTCGCGATGTCGGGGCCCATGCGGTCTGCCAGCTCACTGGCCGCGAGGGCGAGATGCTCCAGGTGCCGTACCGCTGCCGCTCCGGGGTCCGGCTGACTCATTTCGTATCTCCCAGCAAACTTCGTTTGACCCGGTCCAGCCAACTGCGGCCCGATTTGATCGGCGGTACGGGCATGAGGGCGGTTCCTGACAAGACGGCCAGCGGGTTGCTGACCATGAGCGTGCGCGCGGCGTCACACACTCCCGGAGTCCCGCGTGACGTGATCAGGTCCCAACCGCGTCGCAGGTTTGTCGAACGCCTAGGCCGTGCGTGATGATCGGACGCGATCAGATCCGCGTCCCCGACGGCCAGCATTCGACGGGCCACGCGTTCCGCCTCCGGCCCGTGCTCGCCGAACAGGCTCCCGACGTTCAGGCACATCACGGCACCCAGGGTGCGCCAACGGTCAATCCACTCATACGCCAGACCAATTCCCGCGTAGCGCTCCGGATGGGCCAGAACAGGTACCCAGTCCTGTGCGGCCACGACCTCGAGCATCCTATCCGAATATGCCGGTAAGGCCAGTTGTGGGAACTCCACCAGCAGCGCGCCGCCGTCACTCAGTCCCAGCGTCCGATCCGACAAGTCGATTTCCGGGTCATCGATGCGTATCTCATACGCCAGTTCGAGTCGGACGTCCGGTACTTCCAGGGCCGCCGCCTCTGCGAGCTCTTGAAATGCCGTCTCAATACCGGCGCGCCGGGCGCCGTGGACACGACCGCCATCCAGGTGCGGCGTCGTCACCGCTCGCCGGACACCGGAATCGACAAATGACTTGAGCGTCTCGATTCCCGCTTCGACCGTTGGTGCTCCGTCGTCCACGCCGGGAACCAGGTGACAATGAAGGTCGACCAGTTCGGTAACGTCGATCAGAAGACGCCTCCGTCGCCCGGTCCCACAATGCCCTGCTCGAGCCTCTGACCGAGCTCTCCGCCCGGGCCGATACGCATCGCCAGTTCATCAACGTCCCGGCCAAGTGAAGCTGCTGCTTCAAACGCATAGGTCAGCGCCGCATCCGCGGCCAGTAGCCGGAGCGCCACCTCCCGAGCCGGATCGGCCGGCTCCAACACCCCCTCAAATCCGAGCAGCGCCGCCGCCGCCAGAGTCTCAGGCACGTCCAGCTGACTACCGTCGGCAGTCGCCCCGAACTCGCCAAGCAGCTGGCGCACCGCCGCCGCAAGCTCGGCCGGAGCACCCACGAGTCGTGGTTCGAGCCAGGTCTCGACCTTGCCGAGAGCCATGATCAGCTCGTCGCTCTCGTGGCGATCTCGAGCGCGTGTCGCCCGGCCTCATCCAGCGCGGCGTCAACCTTCGTGGGGTCACCCACACCGCCCTGGGCCAGGTGCGGTTGACCACCGCCGCCGGATCCGGTGGCCTGGCTCGCCGTACGGACCAGATCGCCTGCCTTTAGGCCACGTGCAATCCAGTCGTCCGTCGCCACGCCGAGAAACGCATGTTTGCTGCCGTCCAGGAGCACATGGAGGATGGCTGCCCCTGAGTCGAGGCGCTCGCGGAGAACGTCGCCGAACTCCGACAGATCGGTTCCAGCCGCGAGGCTCACGCTGGTGCGGACCAGGCGTCCCCCACCCGGCAGCTGTTCGGCCGCTTCGACGAGCCGTTCCGCTTCTCCCGCCGAATCCGCTCCTCGCTGCTCGGACACGACAGCCCTGAGTCGCAGCGTCTCTTCCTGGAGCGAACGCAGCCGGTGTGGCACGTCACGACGCGTGACCCGCAGAGCCGCGGCGATGTCATCGAGTGTCGCGTCCGTTTCGCGAGCTAGTTCCCAGGCCCGGATTCCCGATACAGCTTCCACCCGGCGAACGCCGGCGGCCACGCCCGTCTCCGAAACGATGCGCAACTGCCCGATCTGACCCGTGCTGCGCACGTGACAACCACCGCACAGTTCCATGCTCACGTCGGGAACGGACACGACCCGGACCACGTCGCCATACTTCTCGCCGAACAGCGCCATGGCGCCGGCATCGAGCGCCTCGCGATAGGCTTGATGAGTGATTTCGACCGGATGGTTGGCGAGGATCGCCTGATTAGCCAACCGCTCGATTTCCAGCAGTTCGTCCTCCGCGACGACACCCGTGTGGGAGAAGTCGAACCGAAGTCGATCCGGAGCGACGAGCGAACCGGCCTGATGCACGTGGTCGCCAAGCGTTTTCCGGAGCGCCGCATGCAGCAAGTGGGTCGCCGTGTGATTGCGTTCCGTGTCATGCCGGACGTCAAGCGAAACCTCGGCGCGGACATCGGCCACTTCTTGCGGTAGCTCTCCTCGTGTCGCGACGGCGAGCACGACCACCTGGTTTCGGTCGTTTCGGGTGACGGCATGGACCTCGGCCTCCCAATCCTCGCCCATCAGCCGGCCGGAATCACTGATCTGCCCGCCCGCCTCGAGGTAGAACGGATTGTGTTCGAGAACGAACAGCCCGGTCGCCTCCTCCCGCGCGTAGGCGAGCACGGGGGTTTCCACGATGAGATCGTCGTAGCCGACAAACGTCTGATCAGCGGGCGCGGAAAGGGTGCGAGCTGAGTCGAGCACCTTCTGGTCGACCGACCCCGACTTGCCTCGCCCGGTGGTTCCCGGCATCACGCTTCCCTCGCGTGATCGTTCCCTCTGGATCTCGAGCGCCGCCTCGAAGCCCGTTCGATCAACACCGTATCCGCGCTCGGTGGCCATCAGCTCGGTAAGATCGAGCGGGAAGCCGTACGTGTCGTACAGCTTGAATGCCTCATCACCGGAGATCGTGCCGGATCCGCCAGCGGGCGCGACTTCTTCGAACCGGCCCATGCCCGCGTCAATCGTGGCCAGAAACCGCTCTTCCTCGGCGCGCGTGGTTCGAATCAAGTGCTCTCTACGAGCCGCGAGCTCCGGATACGCGCCGGACATCTCGTCCACGACGACACCTACCAGGCCGTCCAGCGTCGGCTCGCGCCGACCGAGCAGCCAGGCGTAACGACCGGCCCGTCGAAGGATGCGCCTCAGGACGTAGCCCCGGCCCTCGTTGGAGGGAAACACGCCGTCGGCCAGCATGAACGTGACGGCTCTGGCGTGATCGGCGAGAACCCGGATCGGGAGGCCTGCCTCCCAGTCTTCCGGCGCCCGCGAGTAGACGCGGCCGACAATTGACTCCGCCGCCGAGATGATCGGCAGGAATAGATCCGTGTGATAGTTGGTACCGACGTCCTGGAGAATGGCGGCAATTCGCTCGAGGCCGGCACCGGTGTCGATAGATGGCGCAGGAAGTGACACATCACCCGTCTCGCTCCGCTGATACTGCATGAACACGAGGTTCCAGATCTCCATGAACTGGTCCGCTTCACCCAGCTGATTGAATTGCTCGGCGGACAGGTCGCGTGAACTTCCCGCTGGCCGCATGTCGTAGTGAATTTCCGAGCACGGGCCACACGGACCCGTGTCACCCATCTGCCAGAAGTTGTCCTTGTCTCCCAGGCGCAGAACCCTGTTGGCCGGGATGCCGGTCACCGTCGGCCACAGCTCCGCCGCGTCGTCGTCGGAATGATGCACGGTGGCCCAGAGCCGGTCGGGATCCATGCCGAGATCAGCGGTGAGAAACTCCCAGGCGTAGCCGATCGCATCGCGCTTGAAGTAGTCGCCGAATGAGAAGTTGCCGAGCATCTCGAAGAAGGTGTGGTGCCGGGCAGTGCGGCCTACCTCCTCCAGATCGTTGTGTTTGCCGCTGACCCGGAGACACTTCTGCGAGGTAACGGCACGAGCTGAAGGACGCTCCCGGTCACCAAGGAAAACGTCCTTGAACTGTACCATTCCTGCGTTGGTGAACAGAAGCGTAGGATCTTCTTCCGGCACGAGCGGACCGCTCGGCAGGTGCAGGTGGTCCCTCTTCTCGAAGAACCGTATGAATCGAGATCGGATCTCGTTGGCGGTCATATCAACTATTCTGGTCGTCAGTTCGTCGGTAGATTTCCGTCCAATCAGTCAATATGGCCGCACGTTGCCACGTTCTCAATCGGTGGGCAGATCGGCCAGGGCATGGTGGACTGCTTCCCGAATGATCGCTGGTGGAAAACCTCGGCGCGCGAGATAGGCCGTAAGCCGGCGTCGTGCCACCGGCCGGGCGAGTCCGGCGATACTGCGCAAACGTTTTTGCGCCAGTTGGTGCGCCAACTCCGCCTCCCCCAGGTCAGCCTCGGCGAACGCCTCTTCGATTGCGGAGGCAGCTGCGTCCTCTGCTACTCCCTTGCGCCTCAATTCCGTCATCAGCAGGCGACGACCGCAGGGCCGAAGATTCAGGCGGTCCCGCGCGAAGAAGAGTGCGAACGCTTGATCGTCCAGGTAACCAAGCTCGCCGCAACGGGCCAGCGCGGCATCGATTGCCCCCGGCGGATGGCCGGACCGCCGAAGCCGTCGTTCGAGTTCGACCCGGCTGCGGGCCCGATAGCCCAACAGACGAAGTGCCTGTTCAAGCGCCGCGGACCGACTCGCCGCCGCCTCGAGCCGGCGTAGTTGTTCGGGGGTGGCTCGTGAATCGACTTCCAGGCACAGTTCGCCGACCGTCCCGGCCGGCACCACGCAGAACAGGGTTCCGTCCACGAAAACGGCCCGCGCCCCCTGGGGACGCGGGCTCGGTTCGATCCGCGTGATGGTTCGGTCTGTTTCCGGATCGCCATCAACGTCCGGGCCATCCGGGGTCGTCAGGCGACCTCCACGTCCAGCTCCGCGCCTTCGATCGCTTCCTCCTCCTCGTCTCCGGTCATGCCCAGCACCTCACGAATCCGTGCCTCGACTTCGTCGGCAATATCGGGGTTCTCCGTGAAGAAGATCTTCGCGTTCTCACGGCCCTGCCCCAGGCGGACATCGTCGCCGTAGGCGTACCAGGCACCGGCGCGTTGCACGATCCCGTGCTCCTCGCCCAGGTCTACGAGAACTCCGGTCCGACTGATCCCCTCGTTGAACATGATGTCGAACTCAGCCTGCCGGAACGGCGGCGCGCACTTGTTCTTCACCACCTTCACGCGGGTGCGGTTCCCGACCGGCTCGCCGCCGTCCTTGATCGCTGCGATGCGGCGGATGTCGAGCCTGAGGGATGCGTAGAACTTCAGCGCGCGCCCACCGCTCGTCGTCTCGGGACTTCCGAACATGACTCCGATCTTCTCACGGATCTGGTTCGTGAACACTACAGACGTATTCGATCGTCCGATCGCACCGGTCAGCTTACGCAGCGCCTGGGACATCAGGCGTGCCTGCAGGCCAACGTGGGCGTCGCCCATCTCGCCCTCGATCTCGGCGCGCGGTACGAGCGCGGCAACCGAATCGATCACGACCACATCGAGCGCCCCCGATCGGACGAGAGCCTCCACGATTTCGAGAGCCTGCTCGCCCGTGTCGGGCTGCGACACGAGGAGGTTCTCCACGTCAACGCCGAGCTTTTCGGCATATCCGATGTCGAGGGCGTGCTCCGCATCGATGAATGCCGCGACGCCCCCGGCGCGTTGGGCGTTGGCAATCACGTGCAGGGTGAGCGTCGTCTTGCCTGAGGACTCCGGACCGTAAATCTCCGTCACCCGGCCGCGCGGAATCCCACCGATCCCGGTCGCGTGATCGAGCACGAGCGCGCCGGTCGATATCGCGCCGATTCTTACCCTGGCATAATCTGCACCCAGGCGCATGATCGCGCCCTTGCCATGCTGCCGTTCGATCTGGTTGATCGCCACGGACAGGGCCTTCTTACGCTCGTCGGTCAGCTCGAGTCCCATCGTTGTCTCGCTCCCGCATTCTGGTGTGAGCAGGTTCGTCGCCGGGATCACCGGCCTCGAACCCATCATAATCCCACCCTGTGACTTTCGTAGTTTATTCGGGTCGATCCCGAAGCGCCACAGGCAGGGTATTTCGAGCCCTCAACCGCCCGTCATCCGCCGTCCAGGGCCATCACTTCGCGAAGCGCGTCAATCGCCCGGTCAATGCCTTCATCGTCCACGTCGAGGTGCGTGACGGCCCGCAGCCAGTCGGGACCGAGAGCCAGAATCCACACGCCGCGTTCCGCGAGCCGCCGGGAGATCTGATCGGCAGGCAAACCTTCTCGCTCCACGTCGATGCGCAGCGTGTTCGTGTCCGGAGGAACGGGGCTGAGCCCGTCTATCTCTTCACACGCATCGAACAGACGGCAAGCCCGGGCGTGATCGTCGGCGAGGAGCTCGATGTTGTGATCGAGGGCATAGTGACCGGCTGCTGCGAGAATCCCGACCTGGCGCATCCCGCCGCCCAGCCGCTTGCGAATCGTCCACGCCTGTTCGATCAGATCCGCGGGTCCCGCCAGCAGAGACCCCACCGGACATCCAAGCCCCTTGGAAAGGGATACCATCACAGTGTCCGCGCACGCAGCGATCTCGGACAGCGGGCGGCCGAGAGCCACCCCGGCGTGCCACAGGCGCGCCCCGTCCAGGTGAACGGGAAGCTCCAGCTCGTCGGCGACGTGCCGCAGACTCGTGAGCACCTCGATCGGCACCACGGACCCACCGGAAGCACCGTGCGTCTGCTCGGCACAAATCAACCGTGTTCGCGGGTGGTGCCGGTCGCCCGGCCGGACCGCGGCACGCACGACTACAGGATCGAGCTGTCCACGATCCGATGGCACCGGTACGAGTTGGACGCCGCTGAGCCAGGCGGCGCTGGCATACTCGTAATGGAAAACGTGGGCGTCCGCTTCACAGATCACTTCCGAACCCGGGTCCGTGTGGAGCAGAATCGCGGTTTGATTCGCCTGCGTTCCTGACGGAAAGAACAGTGCCGCTTCCTTGCCGAGCATTTCGGCGACGCGACGCTCGAGCCGGTCGGCCGTCGGATCCTTGCCGAGCACATCGTCGTCCACGACGGCCTCGGAGATGGCACGCCTCATCCCGACGGAAGGTCGTGTGACCGTGTCGCTCCGCAGATCTACGGGAGGCGCGCTCAGCTGGCCACCTCCGTACCGCAGTGCGGACAAAATCGCACATCCGGGCTCAGGGCCGCCTCGCAGACGGAACACCGGCCAGCCGCGGAAACCTGATCCGATCCCGCCCCGGCATCGCGCGCGGCAATCGCATCGGCCGCGTACCGCGCACGGAGTGATTGATAGTCTTCGTCAGCGAGCTTGCCCGTCTCATGATCAAACTCGATGTCGCGAAGCGCATCCAGTGCCAGATCCAGACGATCTGAAGGAGCGGATCCGGCACCGACTGGCTCACCCCGCTCCAGAAAAGGCGCGATGAGCACCGCCGCGAGGAGTACAGCGAGGATCACCCCGAACACATATACCGATGTCATTCCGCACTCCCTTCGGCGGTCCACATAAGAACCGCGTCGATGGCCCGCTTCCATTCCAGCCGTTGCGCCGGAACACGTTTCATCGCCGACGGGTTCGGATCGAATCTCACGTCTCCACCTCTCGCCGTGGCAAGTTCGTCTGGACCGCCCCACAATCCGGCTCCGATGCCCGCCAGACCGGCTGCGCCGATCGCCGTGAGCTCGGATGCGGCAGGCCGGATGACGGGACGGCCTAGAAAATCTGCCTGCGCCTGCATCAGCCAGTCGTTTCGGGCGGCGCCACCGTCTACGCGTAACGTGTCGAGCCGGACTTCCGCCGCGCCAGTCATTGCCTCGATGACGTCGACGGTGGAATGCGCGATCGACTCCAGTACGGCCCGGGCGAGATGGGCACGGGTCGTGCCGCGCGTGATGCCAAGTACGGCGCCGCGAGCGGCCGGCGCCCAGTAGGGCGTTCCGAGACCCGCGAGGGCCGGCACGAAGACAACTCCACCGGAATCCGTAACCGAGCGGGCCAGAATCTCGGTCTCCTCGGCGGATTCGATCAGCCCCAGGCTGTCTCGGAGCCACTGGACGGCCGCGCCTGCGATGAGAATCGACCCTTCGTACGCGAAGGTCGCCTCGCCCGAGGGTCCGCAGGCCGCCGTAGTCAGCACTCCCGGCACGTCGGAGCCCCTTTCGGCCCCGGTCTGCAGGAGAAGAAACGCCCCGGTACCGTACGTATTCTTCGCGTCACCCGGCTCCCAGCCCGCTTGCCCGTACAGAGCGGCCTGCTGGTCTCCGGCGACACCCCGGATCGGGATCTCCGCGCCCAGAACCTCCGAGTCCGTAAGTCCGAAGTCACCGGCCGACGGGCGGATGTCAGGCAAAACCGCGGCAGGGATTCCGAACTGCGAGCACAGGTCTGTGTCCCACGCTCCGACATTCAGATCGTAAAGCATCGTTCGGCTGGCGTTCGTCGGATCCGTGGCGTGCACCGCACCGCCGGTCAGCCGCTGGATCAACCACGTGTCGATCGTCCCGAACGCCAGGTCTCCGGCTTCGGCTCTCCTGCGCCGATCCTGGTCAGTCTCGAGCAACCACTCGAGTTTCGTCGCCGAGAAGTAGGGATCGACGATGAGCCCCGTGGCGTGACGAATTCGCCCGGCCTCAGGCGTATCCCGAAGCTCGTCGCAACGCGAAGCGGTACGTCGATCCTGCCAGACGATCGCGGGAGCGACGGCGCGAAGAGTCCGGCGATCCCACAGCACCGTCGTTTCGCGCTGGTTGGTGATTCCGATCGCACCGAGATCCTCCGCGGTCAGCTTCGCCTCGGCGAGCGCCCGGCGCACCGTATCCTGTACGGAATCCCAGATTTCCTCAGCGTCGTGCTCTACGCGCCCGGGTTCCGGAAAGTATTGCGGGAACTCCTGGTAGGCGGAGGCCAGCAGGCGCCCGTCATCGGCGAACACGAGCGCGCGAGACCCCGTCGTGCCCTGATCGATCGCAAGTATGGCACGCGCACGGCTCATCTGTCCTCGTCAGGTTGGTCACGAACGATCTGGCCGTAGGCATAGCGGTATCCGATGGACGTGAACAGGTCCAGGAGCGTCGGAACGGGAAGACCCATCACGTTGAAAAAGTCGCCGTCAATGCGCTCCACCAGTGCCGAGCCAAATCCCTGAATACCGTACGCGCCGGCTTTGTCCAGGGGTTCGCCGGTCGCAACGTAGGCTTCGCATTCGGACCTGTCGAAAGGCCGAAACGTGACCTCTGTTCGCGTAGCCGCCGATACGGTTCGACCTTGTTCGCGTAGAGCCAGGCCCGTGAATACGTCATGGGAACGCCCGCAGAGCCGCATTAACATCTCGACAGCCGCACTCTTGTCAGTCGGCTTGCCGAGCAGTTCGTCGTCCAGCACCACGACCGTGTCTGCCGCGAGCACCAGCTCGCCGGGCTCGGCCGACACGCACGCCGCCTTTTCCTCGGCCAGTCGGCAGACGGTCGATCGAGCCGATTCGCCGGGCACGAGCACCTCTTCGAGGTCAGGGCGACGGACGGTAAAGGTCAATCCAAGTGCTGCGAGCACTTCCCGGCGGCGGGGCGAACCCGAGGCAAGTACCAGCCTGACCACGCGGCTCAGCGCTCGATCACGAGGGTTACCGGCCCGGAATTCACCAGTTCGACATCCATCATGCGGCCGAACTCACCGGAGGCCACCGTTACGCCGCCGGCCGCGCAGAGTTCGAGAAAGCGCTCGTAAAGGGATCGGGCCTCCTCCGGAGCTGCGGCCTCCGCGAATGAGGGTCGCCGACCCTTCGATACGTCACCGTACAGCGTGAATTGAGACACGACGAGCAG
>CBDUXS010000002.1:0-30304 GCA_965371255.1 uncultured bacterium | reverse complement strand
TTTCATCGATGCGTCGACTCGTCTGATCGTCCAGGGCGTACCGGGTCGGGACGGGTCGTTTCATACCCGGCAGATGATGGAATACGGAACGCGTGTCGTAGCCGGCGTGACGCCCGGCAAGGGCGGGCAGACTTTTGACGGGTCGGTACCCGTGTTCGATACGGTGGCGGAAGCCGTGTCGCAAACCGGCGCGAACACGAGTGCGATTTACGTTCCGGCCCGATTTGCGGCGGACGCGATTTTCGAGGCGGCGGATGCGGGGGTCGCACTGATCGTCTGCATCACCGAGGGCATCCCTGTCGGCGATATGACACGGGTGTTGCCGTTCGTGGCCGAAAAGGGTGCTCGCCTGCTGGGTCCGAACTGTCCGGGCGCGATCACGCCCGGCGTCTGCAAGGTGGGGATTCTGCCGGGTCAGATCGTCACGCCCGGGAGAGTAGGCGTTGTCAGCCGATCGGGTACGCTTACGTATGAAGTCGTGTACCAGCTCACGCGCGCCGGCCTGGGCCAGTCTACCTGCGTCGGCATAGGCGGAGATCCGCTGATTGGAACGAATTTCGTGGATTGTCTCAGGGCGTTCGAGGAAGATGACGAGACCATCGCCGTGGCGATGATGGGCGAGATCGGTGGGACCGATGAGCAGACGGCAGCAAGGTTCGTCCAGGACCACATGACGAAGCCAGTGGTTGGATTCATCGCCGGCCAGACAGCTCCCCCCGGGCGTCGCATGGGACATGCCGGGGCAATAATCTCAGGGTCCGAAGGTACAGCGATCGAAAAGATTCGCGTGTTCGAGGCCTGCGGCATCGCCGTGGCGAAGCGGCCCGCTGACTTTGTAGAAC
Source organism: uncultured bacterium (assembly GCA_965371255.1). Taxonomy (GTDB): domain Bacteria; phylum Gemmatimonadota; class Gemmatimonadetes; order Palauibacterales; family Palauibacteraceae; genus JARFPW01. Next base: position 29,462 of record CBDUXS010000002.1, on the reverse strand, counting down.
TCATACGCGAACGGATTTGAGGCACATCGACATGGCAGGTACACACACGCTGGCGATCATAAAGCCCGACGCCTTCGATGCAGGGCAGGCAGGACAAATCCTTGCCCACCTCCAGGCAGAGGGATTCGAACTCCTCGCAGCCCGCGTGATTCAGCTGCGCAGGTCGCAGGCGGAAGACTTCTATGCGGTTCACAAGGAACGCCCATTTTTTGGGTCGCTGGTCGAGTTCATGACCTCGGGCTCCTGCATGCCCATCCTTCTCCGTCGTGACGACGCTGTCGCGCACTTGCGGCGAGTGATCGGTTCTACCGATCCTGCCGAGGCCGAACCGGGAACCGTTCGGGCCCTCTATGCGGAGAGCAAGGAGCGCAATGCGATCCATGCATCCGATTCCGACACCAATGCGCAAATAGAGGGGGAATTATTTTTCGCGGAATCTAAGCGGCTCTGAGCACGCCTCTCGAGCTTGCGTGGCAGGGCACCGATTGATTGACAGAATGTGTGTATTATTGTATGAATAAGGGCTTGCCGGCGATTTCAGTCATGCGATCGCTCATGGCGAAAGGTCCGGTGGGTTGGACGGGCGTGGTGCCTCTCGATTCGGAGTGGGGAGCCGGGGCTGTGGAGTGGGCTGACGGCCGACCAGTTGCGGTGCTGCGAGCAGCCGAAGCGGGCAACGGTGGAGTCCACGTGACGGGCCACATATCGGGTACGATGCGGGTCAAGTGCCGGCGGTGTCTCGTTCGACAGTCGAGCGACCTGGAAGTTACGATCGACGTGCGGCTGGAGCCCGATCTCGAAACATGGGACGAGGCTCCCGGCCTGTACACGCTCGACGCGCGGCTGGAGGAGATCGATCTTCTGCCGGCAGTGCGTGAGGAATTATTGCTGGCATTGCCTGCTTACCCGGTGTGCCGGCCAGACTGTCTGGGACTGTGCCCGATCTGCGGCAGGGATCTGAACATGAATGACTGCGGTTGCCATAAAGAGACAACGGACCCGCGCTGGGACGTACTTCGCCGGGTGGCGAAGGATGACGCCCGGGCGGACAGAGACGACGAGAATCAGGAAGGCTGATCATGGCGGTACCCAAGCGACGTACCTCGAAGCAACGCAAGCGGAAGCGGCGCGGCGGCCAACAGCCGGAGCAGTCCCCGGCCACGCAGAGCTGTCCGCGGTGCGGCGACCCGCGTCGCCCGCACCGGGTCTGTCCCGGGTGTGGCTACTACGGGGAGCGTGAAGTAATCCGAGTCGAAGAGTTTTAGCAGCAGGTTCTCGCCTGGCCGCCGGCTGGATTCTCACACGGACGGGTCGATGAGAAAGCGCATTGCACTGATGATGCCGGGGCAGGGCTCCCAGTACGTCGGAATGGGCACCGAACTCGCTGACGTAGACCCCACCGTGAAGCGCCTCTATGAGGAGGCGGACGAAATTCTCGGCTTTCCTCTGTCTCGCGTATGTCGCGAGGGTCCCGAGGACGAATTGCGACGTACCGAGAATGCTCAGCCCGCGATTCTTCTGCACAGTTTTGCTGTCTGGATCTCTCTCCCGGCCGAGATTCGCGCGTCGGTCGTGATATCCGCCGGACATTCGCTCGGCGAATTCAGCTCCTGGCTCGCGGCAGACAGTCTTTCCCTGTCCGACGCACTACTCACCGTGCGCCGGCGGGGGCAGCTCATGGCCACGTCCGGAGCGGAGCGTCCAGGTACCATGGCGGCTGTGCTCGGGTTGGACCCTGCCATCGTCGTGAATCTCTGCGCGGATGTGTCAGAAGGAACCTGTGTTGCGGCGAACTTCAATGCGCCTGGCCAGATCGTAATAAGCGGTGATGAGCGAGGCGTGGGCCTCGCATGCGTGGCGGCGCTCGAAGCCGGAGCCCGAAAGGTCATCCCCCTGAATGTCAGCGGCGCGTTTCACTCCCCCTTGATGGATTCGGCGCGAAACGGCTTGCAGACGGCACTCTCAGAGGTCGCACTGGGAGATCCGTCGTTTCCCGTCGTCGCGAACGCTTCCGCCGCTCCGGTTACGGATGGGGAGACGGGACGTGCCTGGCTGGTCGAGCAGTTGACCTCGCCGGTTCGGTGGGTAGAATCCATACGCACCATGGAGTCGTTTGAGCCGGATCTGTGGATCGAGCTGGGACCCGGCGCGGTACTCACGGGCCTGTTGAGACGTATCGAACGCCGGCGGCCGGTCGCGACGGCGGGCAGCCCGCAGGAGATCGACACTCTCGTGGAGACTTTCAATGGCTGAGCTGGACGGAAAGGTTGCGATCGTCACCGGAGCGTCCCGGGGAATTGGTCTGGCTATCGCCAGGGAGCTTGCCGGCGCCGGCGCCCGAGTTGCGTGTGTCGCGCGTGGCCTCGATGGGGTGATCACCGCTGCCGGTAGTCTTGCCGGGGAGGCTCGGGGCTACGCGTGCGACGTGGCAGATTCAGCAGCTTGCATTGAACTTGTGAAACAGGTTGAAGGCGAGATCGGCCCGATCGATATCCTCATCAACAATGCCGGGGTTACGCGGGACAACGTCCTCGTGCGACTCAAGGATGACGACTGGACGACGGTGCTCGACACGAACCTTCGCGGAGCATTCAATCTTACGCGGGCGGCGGCGCGTGGAATGATGAAGCGGCGCAGTGGTCGCATCGTCAATATTTCCAGCGTCGTAGGCTTGACGGGGAACCGTGGTCAGGCCAACTATGCCGCCTCAAAGGCCGGGCTGGTCGGCCTGTCCAAGTCGGTAGCTCTGGAGCTGGCGTCCAGGGGGGTACTCGTGAACGTAGTCGCCCCGGGTTTCATCGAGACGGACATGACGGCTGAGCTGAGCGAGAATAGCCGCGCAGAGCTTGCGGAGCAGATTCCGCTTGGTCGTATCGGAGACGCGGACGACATTGCCGGAGTCGTCCGGTTTCTCGTGGGACCGGCGTCGACCTACATGACGGGTCAGGTTCTCGTCGTCGACGGCGGCATGGTGATGCACGGCTGAAGCCGCGGGTCGGACCACAACTCACAGGAGCGATCGAGAATGTCGGACACTGCAGACAAGGTACGCGAGATCATTGCCGACGAACTCGGCGTCGAGTTGGAGAAGGTTTCTAACGACGCGTCATTCGTCGAAGACCTCGGAGCAGACTCTCTCGACACCGTCGAGTTGGTCATGCGCTTTGAGGAGGAGTTTGAAGTCGAAATCCCGGATGATGACGCAGAGAAGATGGTGACGGTTGGCAATGCGATCGAGTATCTCAGCCAGCAACAGGACTGACTTGCCCGGACGTTGCGGGAAGCTGTGATGACCGAAGACCGCCACCGCGTAGTCGTTACCGGAATGGGCCTGATCACGCCCGTTGGTCAGGACGTGGAGAGTACGTGGAGCGCCCTGCTCGCCGGCGACAGCGGTGCGGCGCCGGTTACTCTGTTCGACGCCTCCGACTACTCCGTTCGGTTTGCCTGCGAAGTGAAGGAATTCGATCCGGAGCAGCACATGGATCGCAAGGAGGCGCGCCGTTCGGACCGGTTTCTGCAGTTGGCTGTCGCCGCCGCAAATCAGGCAGTGCGGCAGGCCGGATTCGACGGATGTACGCCCGACGTGCCCTCCGACCGAACCGGTGTCATCGTCGGGAGCGGGATCGGGGGCCTTGCGACGCTCGAAGCCCAGCACCTCAAGCTGCTCGACCGGGGCCCTCAGCGTGTTTCTCCTTTCTTCATTCCGATGTTCATTGCGGACATGGCCGCGGGGATGATCTCGATGCGGTACGGGTTCCGGGGGCCCAACTACGCCACGGTCTCGGCGTGCGCCTCCAGCGCCCATGCGTTAGGGCTGGCACTGCGTTCGATCCGTAACGGCGAAGCTGATGTAATGATTGCGGGAGGGGCTGAATCTACGGTAACTCCGCTGGCCATGGCCGGATTCGCGTCGATGAAGGCGCTGTCACGGCGAAACGACTCTCCTGAGACGGCGTCCCGGCCGTTTGACGCGACCCGGGACGGATTCGTTCTCGGTGAAGGGGCCGGGATTCTCGTGCTCGAATCCGCCGCGCACGCGCTGGCTCGTGGTGCGCCAATCCTGGGTGAGCTCGCCGGATTCGGGCAGAGTGCGGACGCCTACCACATGACCGCGCCGGCGCCGGGTGGCGTTGGGGCCCAACTGGCCATGCGGGACGCACTGGCAGATGCCGGCGTAGGGACCGATGACGTCCAGTACGTGAACGCGCACGGCACCTCTACGCCGGCCAACGACGCAACAGAGACGGCCGCTCTGAAGAGCCTGTTCGGACAATCGGCGTCTGATCTGGTGGTGAGCTCTACGAAGTCGATGACAGGTCACACACTGGGAGCGGCGGGTGCCATCGAAGCGGCCATATGCTTGCTCGCGTGTGAGCGCGGCCGGATACCACCGACGATCAACTATCGAACGCCGGACCCCGAATGTGATCTCGACTACTCTCCCAACGAGGCCACGGACCGAGAGATCGAGGTGGCGTTGTCCAACTCGTTCGGGTTTGGCGGGCACAACGTGGCGATTGTAACGCGGCGCTGGGAGGCGGAGTGAGCCGCGTACTCGTCGTCATGGGGTCCGATTCCGACCTGTCAGTAATGCAGAGCGGTATCGAAGTGCTGAGGGAAGCGGACGTGGATGTTCAGATCGTCGTCAGCAGTGCTCACCGTGATCCTGAAGCTACGGCGCGCCTGGCTCGCGAGGCGGCCGAGCAGGGGTTTGCCGTCGTGATCTGCGGCGCCGGTCTTTCCGCCGCTCTTCCGGGCGTCGTCGCGTCACACACTCGCCTTCCCGTCATCGGCGTCCCCATATCGGCGGGCACCCTTGGCGGGCTGGACGCCCTTCTGTCCATCGTGCAGATGCCTGCAGGCGTGCCGGTAGCGACGGTGGGTATCGACAACTCACGCAATGCCGCGCATCTGGCGTTGCGGATACTCGGGAGGACCGCGCCGGCCGTGTAGGCCGCCGCGATAGACTCTGCGTGCGTATCGGCACCGGTTACGATTCGCACAGATTCTCGCCCTCCCGCCCACTCGTGTTGGGCGGTATCAGCATTCCCGACGCTCCGGGCCTGTCCGGACATTCCGATGGCGATGCCGTTCTTCACGCCATTACCGATGCCGTGCTTGGCGCAGCCTCCCTCGGAAGCATCGGCGAACGATTTCCCGACGATGACCCGAGCTATGCCGGGGTGGATTCGGCTCTATTGCTGTCGGAAGCGATGATTTGTCTTGGTGAATCCGGATTTCATGTGGTGAATGCCGACATCACGGTCATCGCGGAGCTGCCCAGGATTCAGCCGCATGCGCGTGCGATGCAGGCGCGGATCGCCGAACTTCTTGGGGTCGGCGATCGTGACGTCTGCGTAAAGGGCAAGACCAACGAGGGAATGGGTTGGATCGGCCGGGAGGAGGGGATCGCTGTCATCGCCGCCGTCTTGATCGATCGGCACCAGGAACTGGGCGCGCCGGACGCGAGTCACCGGGCCCGCTGAACCCATGCTTGAGCGCCTGGAAGCACTGCTTGGGCTGATCGCGAGCGTACCGGTCGAGGTGACCTATGTGCTGGTTGGACTGGGCGCCGCCGTCGAGAACGTATTTCCGCCCGTGCCCTCGGACCTCGCTGTGCTGGCGGGCGGTATTCTCGCTGAGCGAGGATATCTCCGGGCGGACATCGTTTTCCTGGTCGCCTGGCTGAGCAATCTGGCTCTGGCTCTGGGGGTCTATCTGGCCGCGTATCGATATGGTGCCGGTCTATTCACTACGAGATGGGGGCGGTGGCTGCTGCGTCCGGAGCAGCTCCACCGGATGTCCGAATTCTATGACGAGTACGGGACGATCACGGTGCTCGTCAGTCGATTCTTCCCCGTGTTTCGTGTCCTTGTTCCGGCCTTTGCCGGGATCAGCCGGCTTGGATTCTGGCGTACGGCGATTCCCCTGATGCTCGCCTCAGCTGCCTGGTACGGGATACTGGTCTGGGCCGGCGGATTGTTTTCCCGGAACCTGCCCCGTCTTCTGGCGCCTCTGAGTACGTTGAATACTACCGCGGGTATTGTGGCGGCAGGGCTCGCATTAATTCTGGGGGTCCTGTGGTGGCGCACGCGGAGGAATGACTCCGAGGATCCGGTGGACGATTGACATCACTTCGCGTGGTACACGGCGACGAGTTTCGTCTCGAAGAGTTTGCCGACTATCTGCGGTTCGAGCGGCGACGTGCGCCCAGCACGGTATCCGCCTACCTGAGAGATTGTAGCCGCATGGTGGAAGCGGTGTCCGGAGCAGGCCGGATCTCACCAATGGAAGTGGAGCTTGCCGACCTTCGGGGGCACCTGGCGGCGCTCACGGACAGGGGCCTGTCAGCCCGCTCTCTAGCCCGCAGCCGATCAGCCGTTCGTACCTATTTCCGGTTTCTTGTCGCCGAGGGACACCTCAAGACGGATCCGACGGACGGACTTGATGCTCCACCGCCGGGACGGCCGTTGCCACACGTCATGAGTTACGATCAGGTTCTGGCCGTTATGGCCGCGATTCCTCCAGAAGATCCCAAAGCACTCCGTGATCGTGCGATGCTCGAAGTACTGTATGGCAGCGGTATTAGGATATCTGAGCTAACGGGACTTCGAGTGCGTGACTTGCGCTTGAACGACGGGATGGCGGTTGTTCACGGAAAGGGCGACAGGCAACGTTTCGTTCCGCTCGGCGGCAGTGCAATTCGTGCGTTGCAAAGGTATCTTCGGGACGCGCGTCCGGATCAGGATCGAGGCTCGTCCGATGGCATTGTGTTTCTCAATCATCACGGACGGCGTCTCAGCCGCACGGGCGCATGGAAGATCGTCCGCCGACACGTTGACGCTGCACGGGCAACCGGCACATCCCTTGGAACCGTCACGCCGCATACGTTCAGGCACTCCTTCGCGACGCATCTCCTGGAGAACGGAGCGGGGCTTGCTGCTGTTCAGGAAATGCTGGGACATGCGGACATTTCGACGACACAGATCTACACGCATGTTGACCGCTCCTTCTTGCGGGAAGAGCACCGCCGGTTCCATCCGAGGGGGTGAGGGGAAGTGAGCCACCTGTCGCGGGTGTTCCAATTGCTACGGAACAGACAGAGCATCCGTGGATTCGAAGAGCGTCCCGTACCGGCCGACTCGTTGGCCCGAATTCTCGATTGCGGACTCTATGCTCCGTCCGCGAAGGAGGATCAACCTTGGACATACGTTGTGGTCCAGGACCCTTTGTCGCTCCATCGGCTCGCGACTGAGGCGTTTAACAGTGCGCTCGTCCGGTCGGCACCCGTGCTCATAGTGGCGTGTGCCAGGGTTCATTCACATATCAGTGGGCACGGTCGTCCGAGTCACCCGGTGGACGTCGCCGCGGGCGTGCAGGGCATGGCTCTCGGTGCGGCGGATATGGGGCTCGCGGCGGTGTGGATCACCGGGTACCGTGAACCGGCGGTCCGGAAGATCCTGGGCATTCCGGACGACGTCCCGATCATTGCGATGTTGACGATCGGCTATCCGGATGGTTTTTCTGCGCTGCCTGGCAGGCGGCCGGAACGCGAAGTCGTCGCCTGGGAGCACTGGGGAGAGGAAACCAACTGGTGAAGTGCCGTCCAGTCATCGCCGTCGCCGGATTGCTGATCATGGCATCAGGACCGTTGGTCGGGCAGGAAATCCGATTCGATTCTCGCTCGGACCGGCCGGCAGAGCGTCGGTTCGAAGACTTTCTGAAGGCCCACCGGTACGTGCTCATCGAATCGGACACCGTGTTGCGTGCGGTTGACCGGATCGACTCGGATCTCCTCGTGATCGAAGCGGATGTGAGGATCGAGGGGCAGGTAACCGGCGACATCGTTGTCGTCAACGGCGACTTGTTCCTGAGGCCCGGCGCGCGGGTCGGCGGCGACGTGGTAGTGTTGGGTGGAGGATTCTACTCGTCTCGCCGGGCGGCCATCGACGGCGTACTGACCTACCGGCCCAACGATATGTATGCCGTACGTCGCGGAGACGCCGAGATCCGGATCCAGTCTGTCGGAATCATCCCTGAGACGCTCACGCTGCACGGCCTGTCGGGAATCGTGTTTCCGACCTACCAGCGTGTCGACGGTTGGACTTTCGGTTTGGGAGCTACGGTCCGAAATGTCAATTGGGACTGGCAGCCATCTCTCGAGGGCCGCGTGAGGCTCAAGACAGACCGCGGTCGATTCGAAGGCACGATTCGCCAGACCTGGTATCCGAACCAAGGTCTCCGATTCGGAGCGGAAGCGGAGCGGGTGACTCGAACGAACGAAGATTGGGTCCGCGGCGACATTTCGAACACGCTGTCGTTCCTGTTTGCTGGAGACGATTTTCGCAACTACTACGAAGCGGATCGCGTCACGATATTCCTCCGGGGTACTGAATCGTCACGCTGGGCGCCTGTCCTCGAGCTGGGGTGGGAGAAGGCACGCAGCCTGAGCGCATCGAACCGATTCGTAGTGTTTGCCGGTGACGACGTGGAAGCCAATCCCGGCGTGGACGAGGGTGAAGTCTGGACGGTTAAGGCGGGGGCGGAAGTACGGCGCCGGACTGCCAATTCATCTCTGTATGCCACCGCGACGGTCGAGGTGGCTGATTCCTCCGTAGCGGGCGATTTCACGTATGTCATCGGCGAGATTCAGGGGGTGTGGGAAGGTCGGGGTCTCATGAATCACGAACTCGAAATGTCGTTCTTGTTGCGGGGTGACGTTTCGGGAACTTCTCCCCGTCAGCGCTGGACGGCCGTGGGAGGACTGGCCACGCTTCCGACGATTCCCGTGCTGTCCGAGCAGGGAAGCCGCCTCGCTTATGGACAGCTTACATACCTGGTTCCGCTGGAGCGATTCAGGCTTAGCATGCTCGGAGCACCGCGCTGGTTCGTCCGTGCGGCCACCGGGACAGGCTGGGGTGAGGGATCGGAGCCCGTATTTGAAACCAACCTCATCTCCGGCATTCGGCTATCGTTTTTCGAGTTGGCGGTCGCGGTGAATCCTGCGGAGAGTGACCTCGATCCCGTGGTCTACGGCATTCTCCGATTTCCCGGAGATCTGTAACTCGCTTCGTCGGGCCATAGTGCTCGCGGGGCTTTGACACCGGCTTCCGGCGCGCATTACATTACAGAGCGTGTACGGATCGATCTTGAGACCCAAAATGCGCATCTGATGACCGTCCTCTGCGTCCTGCCTGCGAGGATCGGTAGCCAGCGTATCCCCAGAAAACCCTTGCAACGAATTGCCGGTCGGTCACTCATCGAGTGGTCGTGGCGGTCGGCGACAGCCGTACCCTGCGTAGATCGAGTGGTCGTGGCCACCGATAGTGATGAGATCGCGTCAACCGTCTCCGCGTTCGGGGGCGAAGTCTGCCTGACGGCCGCTTCTCACGCCTCCGGCACCGATCGCGTGGCTGAAGTGCTGCGCAGTGAGTTCGGCAGGGGTGCCGGAATCGTAGTCAACTACCAGGCCGACGAGCCCTTCCTCTCGGCCCAGGCCGTGTGTGAAGCCGTGGAGGCCGTGCGGGAGGGCAGGGACGTCGCGACACTCGCGTCATCGATTCGGAATCTGAGCGAATGGCAATCGGCGGCGGTGGTGAAGGTGGCCCGGGCCGCGGATGGGCATGCACTGTATTTCAGTCGAGCTCCCATTCCGCACGCACGCGGGGAGAGTCCGTCGTTCTCGAATGCGACGGGCATCTGGCTGCGGCACATTGGACTGTATGTGTACACCGCTGACGCCCTCGCGCGGTGGGTCGGCTTACCGGTATCCCCGCTCGAGAAGGTAGAGCGACTCGAACAACTTCGTGCTCTCGAGGGGGGTATAGGAATCGACGTCCGTGTCGTGGCGGAAGCGCAGGCTGGTATAGACGTACCCGAAGATCTGGAGCGGGCCGAACGTTTGCTGGGCCCCGGAAATGAGCATTTGCATGGGAAATGGGAGGCACATGTCTGACAAGCCGGCGGGGGAGACCCGGTTCATCTTTGTGACAGGGGGCGTCGTGTCGTCCCTGGGGAAAGGGATCGCGGCGGCGTCGATCGGACGGTTGCTCGTGGAGCGCGGACTTTCCGTCACGATCCAGAAATTTGATCCGTACATCAACGTCGATCCGGGAACGATGTCTCCTTTCCAGCATGGAGAGGTGTACGTGACGGACGACGGCGCCGAGACGGATCTCGACCTGGGACACTACGAACGGTTCGTCGATGAATCGTTGTCTCAATCGAACAACGTGACGACTGGTCGGATCTACCAGAACATCATCACGAAAGAGCGGCGGGGAGACTACCTGGGCGCCACGGTGCAGGTCGTGCCGCACGTCACCGACGAAATCAAGTCTTACATCAGCCGACTGGCCGACGGCCACGACGTGGTCATCACGGAGGTCGGAGGCACGGTGGGCGACATCGAGTCTCTGCCGTTTCTCGAAGCCCTCCGCCAGTTCCGCCAGGATGTGGGCCGAAGGAGATCACTGTTCGTGCACCTCACCCTCGTACCGTATCTCGCGGCGGCGCGTGAGCTCAAGACGAAGCCGACCCAGCACTCGGTACGCGAGCTCATGCAGATCGGCATCCAACCCGACGTGCTCATCTGCCGGACCGAGTGGCCACTGGCCGAGGACGTTCGCCGCAAGATCGCGCGGTTCTGCAACGTGGACATGCAGAACGTGATCGAATCGAGGGACCTTGACTCGATCTACGAGGTTCCCCTGCGATATCACGAACAGGGTCTGGACTCGGCCATCGTGGACCTTCTGGGGCTCGAGACCAGAGAACCGGACCTGTCGGCGTGGCAGTCGATCGTGGACAGGATTAAGAATCCGTCAAACGGAGCGGTGCGAATCGCCGTCGTCGGCAAGTACACGTCCCTCGTCGATTCCTACAAGTCGATTCAGGAAGCTCTGATTCACGGTGGGATTGCGCATGACACCGGTGTCGAAATCGACTGGCTGTCTTCCGAGGAAATCGATGGTGGGTCAACGAACGCTGTCGATCGTTACGATGGCGTGCTGATTCCGGGCGGTTTTGGTGGACGAGGAATCGCGGGCATGGTGGACACCGTCCGACCTCTGCGCGAAAACGGAGTCCCGTTCTTCGGCATTTGTCTTGGTCTCCAGTGTGCCGTGATCGAGTTCGCCCGGAATGTCTGCGGCCTGGAGGGATCCGATTCTGCCGAATTCGAGCCGACGGCACCACATCGAGTGATCTCACTTCTCGATTCGCAACTCAAAGTGACGGACAAGGGAGGCACGATGCGTCTGGGCGCGTACCCGTGTCACCTTGATCCGGAAAGCCGCGTGAGGGAGATGTACGGAGTACCCGAGATTTCAGAGCGTCATCGACACCGCTTTGAGCTCAACAACGAGTATCGGGATCGGCTTGCGGCGGCCGGTCTTCGGTTAAGCGGGACATCCCCCGACGGTGGGCTGGTCGAGATCATCGAACTCTCGGACCACCCGTTTTTCGTGGCGACGCAGTTTCACCCGGAACTCAAGTCGCGCCCGACCCGACCGCACCCGCTATTCGCGGCGTTCATCGGTGCAGCGATAGAACGGCGGGAGACTCGGGCAAGGGATGCGCACGAAGACGGAGAATCAGCCGGAGCCGTCGAGCGCCAGACGGCCGGTACGCAATGACCAGTAGTCGGCCGTTGTTTTCCCTTGAGCGCTTCCTGTTGATCGCCGGACCCTGCGTGCTCGAGGACGCCTCTCTCAACCTCACGGTTGCCCGGCATATCCTGGCCGCGGCTGAAGCGGTCGGGGTCACGGCTGTATTCAAGGCTTCATTCGACAAGGCTAACCGAACCAGTCTGTCGTCACCTCGGGGACCAGGTCTCGAGACCGGGGTCGCTGAACTGAGTCGCGTCCGGGACGAGACCGGGCTCCCGGTACTGACGGACATACACGAGTCCTATCAAGTGGATGCGCTGGCCGGGGCGGTGGATGCGCTTCAGATCCCGGCATTTCTATGTCGCCAGACTGATCTGCTCACGGCGGCAGGTGCCAGTGGCCTACCGGTCAACGTGAAGAAAGGGCAGTGGATGTCCCCCGAAGAAATGCGTTATCCGATCGAAAAGGTGCGGGCGAGTGGGGGAACCGACGTGGTCGTGACGGAGCGGGGAACTTCGTTCGGCTATGGCCGCTGGGTCGTCGACATGCGTGGATTCGGCATCATGAAGGCCGCTTGTGATTGTCCGGTCCTGTTCGACGCCACGCATTCGGTTCAGCTGCCTGCGGCGGCCGCCGATGGCCGGGAAAGCGGTGGAGAGCCTGGGCACATCGAGACCTTGGCCCGGGCCGCGGTGGCGGCGGGAGCGAGCGGTCTGTTTCTGGAGGTTCATCCGGATCCGGCCTCGGCCCCGTCCGACGGAGCCAACATGCTTCCGCTGGATCGACTGGAGCCACTGCTTACCGCGCTCCTCCGAGTACGGGATGCCGTCGGCACGGGGCCAGCATCGTGAGCCAGGCGCCTGCGATTTCGGCGGAGCTTGCCTCCCGCATCCGGGTAGTGGTGCTGGACGCGGATGGCGTTCTCACGAATGGGGGCATTTACGTTGCGGATGGCGACCGGGCTCCGTTTGAGGCTAGAAAATTCCACGTGCGCGATGGCGTGGGTCTACAGATGCTCCGGCGAGCCGGGCTCGCCGTTGCCATCGTCTCGGGAAAGCTGTCTCCCGCCGTCCGGGCGCGAGCAGAAGATCTCGGAATTGAGGAACTGCATCAGGTGGACCCTTACGACAAGCTTCCGGTCGTTGAAGCGGTGCTCGAGCGTGCCGGAGCGGGGTGGGACGAGGCCGCGTTTCTGGGCGACGACCTTGCCGACCTGCCCGTCCTCCGAACTGTCGGGCTTCCGGCAGCCGTGCCAAATGCGGCACGTGAAGTCGTAGACGCCGCTGTATGGGTCGGCAGCGTTGCGGGAGGGGAAGGAGCGGTGCGCGAGTTTGTCGAGGCCCTGCTGACCGCCCGGGGTCAGTGGTCGGTTCTCGTCGAGGAATATGTCGATGAGTGCTTTGAACGCTGGCGCGGATCGCCTGATGGTTGAGAGAGCCGGGAGCGACGTAAGCGACGACCGTATCCTGTCGCGCGCCCGGGAAGTCCTCCGAATCGAGAGTGCGAGCGTGGCCGCTCTCGAGGAGCGTCTCGGCGGGGAGTTCGTAGCCGCCGTCCGGTTGATCTTCGAGCTCACAGGTCGGCTCGTCGTCACGGGTATGGGGAAGTCAGGTGACGTGGCTCGCAAGCTCGCTTCGACGTTTTCGTCGACGGGAACGCCCGCCGTGTTTCTGCATGCAGCGGAAGGCATTCATGGGGATCTCGGTATGCTGGTGGCGGGAGACGCACTCCTGATGATCTCCAAGAGTGGCGAGTCGGACGAGGTTGCCGGACTCATGCCGACCGTCCGCCGGCTTCGTTTGCCGATCATTGCGATGACGTCCGTCCGTTCGTCTCGACTGGCCCGCGATGCGGACATCATCCTGGACGTGGGGGTCGTGGTGGAAGCATGTCCTCTGGACCTGGCGCCCACGGCCAGCAGCACGGCTTCACTGGCCATGGGGGATGCCCTCGCGATGGCTTTGGCGGAACTGCGGGACTTTACAGTAGAGGACTTCGCCCGACTCCACCCCGGGGGAGAATTGGGACGTCGTTTGACGTGGCTCGTGCGAGACGTGATGGTCACGGGGGCGGACTCCGTTCCGCGTCTGAAGCCCGACGATCTTCTGGATGTCGCTACATACGAGATCGCACATCGGAGAGGTACGGTACCGGTGCTGGATGAGAGCGAGCGAGTCATCGGCGTTCTGACGGCGGGAGACCTTACACGGCTCGCCGCCGAGCGTCCCGACTTTCTGACCAGACGAGTGGACGAGGCGATGAACTCGTCGCCGCGTACAGTCGGCCCCGATGCGATGGCCACAGACGCCGTGGACAGCCTGCGCCGACATGGAATCATGGCGCTTCCCGTTGTGTGTTCGGACGGCAAGCTGCTCGGTATCGTGCACCTGCACGATCTACTGAGAGCGGGGATCGCTTGAGTCCCTACGGGCGTCGGATTCAACTCCGGGCGGGGCTCCTCCTGCTGCTCGCGGTGCCGGCTTGCCGAGGAGACAGGGCCGACACGGGAGACGCGCCTTCCGTATTCGCCGATGGAGCCGACCAGGTGATGCTCGGGGTCGAGCACTACATGACCCTGGACGGCGTCCGACAAGGGTGGCTCACCGCCGACACTGCGTATACCTACGAAGAGGCTTCTCACGTCGATCTTCGAAACCTGGAGATCAAGTTCTTCGACGACACCGGCATCGACCGAGGTGTGCTGACATCCGTGTCTGGCGTGTACGACATGGAATCGGGAAACATGACCGTCTACGGGGACGTCGTGCTTGACGGCCGCATCCAGGGCAGTTCCTCGGCCAGACTCGAGACCGATTCGCTGGCCTTCGACTCGGCGAGCGGTGAATTGACGACAGGCGCGAGTTGGACGCTCACCCATAAGGATGGCACCGTGGAACGGGGAGTTGGTCTTGTTACCGACCCGGCGCTCGAGAACATCGAGACGCGTGACTGGAGTGTCTCGCGGCCGGATGTCGAGATGCCGATGTGATGAACCTGTCGGCGGTCCGGCGGTTGCGGTTCTGGATATTCGCTTCTGCTTTTGCCTTGCTGGCAGGTCCGAGGCCCGCAGTCTCGCAGGGTTCGCGTTGCTCTCTGAGAATCGAGGCGCCAGCGCGGAACTCGGTCGGCGTGCCAGATACAGAGGGAGTCTATACAACCTACCTGGGCGGCCCTGCGGTGACCCTGTGGTGCGGCGATGCCGTAATGACCGGCGACAGCGCCGTGCACTACGAGACGGACGAGCGTGCTGAGATGATCGGCAACGTGGTCTACCGGGATACGACGCGGACCCTCGACGCCAACCGCCTCACCTACTTTGAGCGCAGCGACCAGATCATCGCCGTAGGGAATGTGCGCCTCGTCCGGTTGGAGACCGGCGCGCGACTCGACGCCCCACGAGTGAGTTTTTTCCGGGCGGCCTCAGCCGACAGTCGAACGACGGCAACGGAACGGCCGCGGATGACGTTTCCGGCCTCCGGACCTGACGGGGAACCGATCCTGATCGATGCGGATGTAGCTGAGTTTCTTGGAAACGAGCGAGCGTTCGCACGCGGGAATGTCGTGATCAGCCGATCCGATTTTCATGCTACAGCGGACAGCGCCCGGTTCAGTTCCCGGGAGGGGTGGCTGTACGGTGAACCCGTGGTCACGTCGCGAGGTCTGAGCCTGGCCGGTGACAGCATCTTCATCACGTTTGCGGACGGGGACCTGGATCGAATCCATGCGTTGGGCAACGCGGACGCAACCGGGGAGGATCTCAACCTGCGGGCCGCCGAGATACTGATCGACACTGGACCCGAGAACATCGAGCGGGCCTGGGCATTCGGTGCCGGGCGATCGCTTGGGGCGACGGGACGTTTCGTGATCGCGGGCGATTCCCTGGATTTTGCATTTGCGGACGGCGAGATCGATTCGGTCACGGCAGTGGGTGCAGCGCGCGCCTTCCAGATGATCGAGGCACCGGAGATCGACGGCGAACTGATTGAGCCGGAGCCGGCGATTGCCACGGCCGCGGACTGGATCGAGGGCGACAACATCCGCGGATGGTTTGAGTCGACGCCTGATGCGGCGGATTCTGATTCCGCAGAGAATGAAATGCGGCGGCTGCTGTCGTGGGGATCGGCCCGTTCGCTGTTCAGCAGCGTGAGAGACTCCACCGTCACCGACCGCCGGTCACGCAATTACATGCTTGCAGCTTCGATCGATATCGTATTCGTTGATGGTGAGCCCGACGCCATCATCGCCGAGCAAGCCATCGGGGTTTTCCTGGAACCGACAACGGAAGCCGGAGGCAGAGTCCGTGAGTAGCGTGCTGCGCGCCGAGGGCCTGGTGCGTCGATTCGGACGCCGGCGGGTCGTAGACGAAGTCGATATTGAGGTGCGCCAGGGCGAAATCGTCGGTCTGCTGGGCCCGAATGGGGCAGGGAAGACGACGACCTTCTATATGATCGTCGGACTTCTGGAAGCCAACGCCGGCCGCGTCACTCTCGACGGTGAGGACCTCACGAAGGTGCCGATGTACCGGCGTGCCAGAGCCGGAATCGGTTATCTGTCGCAGGAACCTTCCATCTTCCGGCGGCTGACGGTGGAGCAGAACGTACTCGCGATTCTGGAAACTCTGAAGCTGACAAAGAAGGAGCAGCGACACAGACTCGACGAATTGCTTGACGAACTGTCCATCAGCCACTTGCGGGACAACGTGGCGTACTCGCTTTCGGGCGGCGAAAGACGACGGCTGGAGATTACTCGGGCCCTGGTTACGCGCCCGAAATTCATGCTTCTCGACGAGCCATTCGCTGGAGTCGATCCAATCGCCGTCGATGACATCCAACGGATTGTAGCCGGTCTACGGGAACGGGGATTGGGAGTGCTGATCACGGATCACAACGTCCGCGAAACTCTGTCGATCACCGACCGGGCCTATCTGATGTTCAAGGGCCGGATTCACATCGAAGGATCGGCCAGACGACTCGTGGAGGATCCCGAGGCCCGCAAGCTTTACCTGGGGATGGATTTCGAACTCTAACTCCGCCGTCATGCGACGATTTGCCGTCGCGCCTGCCAAGTGCGTAGCGCAAGCACCAATAAGCTGATCCGCACATTTCGGCACATGGGTTGCAATACTGTCAGCAAAGGACGTGCCAAGACCCTCGCCAGGCGTAACCAATCGACGCTATATTCATGATTACTTGGCGAAACACAAGTTTCAAACGAATAGACAAGGGTTATGAGCGACTTCAGACAGGGACTCGGACAGAGTCTCGGCATGCGGCAGGAAATGAAGATTAATCCTCGTCTCTATCAGGCGATGGATCTGCTGTACATGCCGCTCATGGACCTGCAGCAACATCTCAAGCAGGAACTCCTCGTCAATCCATTCCTCGAGTTTTCGGAGCTCGAAGACGAGCTTGAGGAAGAAGAGAAGAAGGACGACGAGGAAAAAGACGAAGACGAGATGGACTGGGAGGAAATCCTCCTCAATGGATTTGATGTCGGCGGCCGCCGAAGCCAGTACGAGGACCGTGAGTCCTTCATGCCGACTCCTGACACTCCGCCGGACCTTTGGGAACATCTTCGAGACCAGCTCAACCTGCTGACCCTCGAACCTCGTCTCCGGTTTCTGGGCACGGAACTGGTCGGCAACATCGACCGTGAGGGATTCCTGAGTTGCTCCCTGGAGGAGGTCGTCCAGTCACTGAACGAGCATCTCGCCGACAGCGAGCCGGACCTTTGGGCCGAGATGGAGGCGTACACGCTCGAGGAGGCGGAGAGTGTTCTTCGGGTCATTCAAGCATTCTACCCGAGCGGCGTCGGGGCCAGGGATCTTCAGGAGACGCTGCTGATCCAGTTACGCGAGCGCGGAGAAACGGATGGGCTGGCGTATCGTCTGGTGCACGATCACTTCGATCAATTGGTGAGCCATCGTTGGAGTGAACTGTCGAAGGAGCACGGTATCTCTGCGATAGAGGTACAGGACGCGGCCGACGGGATAGCCAAACTCGATCCGAAACCCGGGCTGAAGTACGCGGACTCGAACGACAACTACATTACGCCCGATCTGATCGTCGAGAAGGTCGATGGCGAGTACCACGTGTTCCATAACGATACTTCGTTGCCACGCCTCAAGTTGTCACGCTCCTACCGCGAGGTTGCCAGGGATAAGAGCAAGTTCCAGGGTGAGAACAAGGCATTCATAGCGAAGAAGCTCAACAGCGCTCAGTGGATGATTCAGGCGATTGAGCAACGCCGACAGACCATGCTCCGAGTCATGAATTTCATCGTCGATCGCCAGCGGGAGTTTTTTGAGAAGGGTGTCGAGCATCTGCGCCCTCTGACGCTCCGGGAGGTTGCCGAGCACATCGATATGCACGAATCGACGGTTTCGCGTGTAACCAACGACAAGTACGCGCAGACCCCGCGTGGAGTGCTGCCGCTCAAATTCTTCTTCTCCAGTGGGCTGTCGACCGACTATGGCGAAGATGTATCCGCCCGGGGAATCCGCGCACGCATCGAGAAGCTGGTCGGGGACGAAAGCCCTCAGAAACCCCTTACCGATCAGGCGATCGTCGATCACTTGAAAGTAGAAGGTGTTCGGATCGCCCGGCGGACGGTAGCCAAGTACCGGGATCAGCTGGGAATCCTCTCCGCGCGGATGCGCAAGCGGGTATGATCGAGCCGGACGCCAAGAACCCGGCAGCCCTGAGCGCCCCGGAGTCCGCTCCCGCAAACTCTGCGGCCTTCGCAGTCATTGTCCCCGCATACAACGAGGCGGCCAACATGCCGGAGTTGTTCGCGGAGCTCGCGGACACGTTCCAGCGATTCTCTCTCAACGGCGAAGTCATTCTCGTGGATGACGGATCCAATGACGGGACGGCGGAAGCGGCCCGAAATGCGGCCGCGGCTGCCGGGATGGCGCGTGTACTCATCCTGCAGCACCGACGCAATCGCGGTAAGACGTCAGCCATCGTCACGGCTGCCCGTGAGACCGACGCTAGCGTACTCGTGCTGTTCGACGCAGATCTTCAGCACGGGACCGATGAGATTCCTCGGTTTCTGGACGCGATCGAGGCGGGGAACGACCTCGTGGCTGGACGAAAAGTCGGCGACTATTCCAAGCAATTCGTATCGTCGGTATACAACTGGCTGTCCCGTCTTGTGTTTCGAGTGCCCGTGCATGACATGAACTCGATGAAGGCGTTCCGGCGGTCCGTGCTCACGGATGTTCGCCTCCGAGAGGATTGGCACCGTTACCTGGTCGTCCTTGCCCATGCCGGCGGCTTCCGCATCGGCGAGATCGACATCGAGCTCCTCCCGCGTCGGCACGGGGAGGCGAAGTACTCGGGGCGTAGAAGGATTCTGGTAGGCACACTCGATCTCCTGGCAGTCTGGTTCCAGCTTGTATTCAGTCGCAAGCCGATGCTGTTCTTCGGGTTGACGGGCTTCACCCTGTTCGCCCTCGGGGGGCTTACGGGCCTGGTTGCACTGTATCTTCGATTCGTACAAGGGACAGGTTTCCGACCACTGCTCACACTCGTGGTGCTTCTGATTCTGCTCGGAGGGCTGCTGATCGTAGTGGGATTCATCGCCGAGCTGGTGGCGGCACTTCGAGCCGAGATAGAGGAGCTACGGCGGGAGATTCGAGACCGTGATCGTCCCTCACGCTCGTCGGACTAAGATCGCGAAGTGAGGATCGTTCACGTTGCGACAGCGTGGCCGCGGTGCAGCGAGGATCCGATAACGCCGTGGTTGGTGGAGCTCGTTCGCCGGCAGACGGCCTCAGGCTTGAACGTGGGAGTTCTGGCCCCGGCGTATAAGGGCGGGCCCGCAGACGAGGACCACGGGTTTCCCGTTCACCGGTTCCGATATGCGCCGACCCGTATCGAGACACTCACCCATGACGAGACCGTTCCCGATCGCCTCCGCCGCAGCCCGATCTACGGTCTGCTCGTACCGCCATACCTCGTCGCAGGGATGGCCGCCTCGACACGGATGGGTCTGAGCGATCCGCCCGACATCGTACACGTCCATTGGCCGATGCCTCACGCGCTGTTCGGGGCGGCCATGCGTCGCGCCTCTAGGGGCCGTACCGCGATGGTGTGTTCCTATTACAGCGTCGAACTCAACTGGGCACGCAATCGACTGCGAGTTGCCGAGCCGCTGCTACGGTGGACCATGAAGTCGGCCGACGAGGTAACGGCGATATCGACAACCACGGCAGCGGCAGTGCAGGAGCATACGAGCCGGCCTGTGGCAATCATCCCTTACGGAGCGGCTACTCCCGATAGCGGAAAGCCTGTTGAGCGACAGGCCCTGACCGGTGAGGGACCCGTCACCGTCCTGTTCGTCGGACGGCTCGTCGAGCGCAAGGGCGTTGAGATTCTTATTCGGGCTGTCGCCGACCTTGGGTGCCGAAGGCCCGTCAGACTCCGAATCATCGGGTCGGGCGAGTGGGACCCGGTGATCAGGGAGGCGGCCCGGGCGACGGGAACGGCAGACGTCGTCAGTTTCGGCGGCCAGGCAACCGCATCGGAATTGATCCAGGAGTATGAAGCAGCGGATATTTTCGTGCTGCCCGCGGTGCGCGATTCCAAGGGGGACACGGAAGGCCTGGGCGTAGTGCTACTCGAGGCGATGCGTTTCGAGCGCCCGGTGGTGGCCAGCGAGATAGGTGGCATTCCGGATATCGTAACTCATGAGAGGACGGGTCTTCTTTGCACACCGGGAGACTCGGAGAGTCTGGCGGCTGCCATCAGACGATTGGTAGACAACCCGGAGTTCGCACGACGCCTGGCTCGCCAGGGACGTAAGGAGGCAGCCGAGCGGTTTGGCTGGAACAGGGTTCTCGAAGGAACGGCTACGGTCTACGAGCGAGCGGCACGAAGGCATGCAGGCTGACCCTCTAAGCTCGTCCGCGCGCAGACATGCCGGCGACGATCGATACGGACGCCATGTAACGTCGGCGGGGTACCGCGCGGAACGCTCGTCACGAGCTGACGTCATTCTGGACCTGTGTGAGGCTCAACTGGGCGCCTCGGGCCGGATCGCGGATCTTGGGGCGGGAACGGGCATCATTCGGTCCATCGTCTCGGAGCGTGTCGGCCGCACGGTGATCGGATTCGAACTAGACACCGAATTCATCGTGGAACGGGCATGCATGGTCGGTGCGGACGTACTGCATCTGCCGGTAGCTGATTCGTGTCTTGATTTCCTCCTGATCAACCACCTTTACGAGCACGTTGAGAACCAGTCCGGCCTGTTTGCCGAGGCGTTCCGTGCTCTCACCCCGGGTGGAAGCGCCTATGTCACGGCAGGTAATCGTCTGGCCTTGATCGAACCGCATTACCGTCTCCCCCTGTTGAGCTGGCTTCCGAGGTCGATTGCCTCGACATACCTTCGGTTGTCGGGCCGCGGGACGGCCTACGATGATATTTACTTTCTGACGTATCGACGGCTGGTTCGGATCATCCGGGAGGCGGGATTCGAAGTCGAGGACATTACGGAGACCGCGATTGACCGGTTGATCGCAGCGACGTGGGGAGTCCGCTGGGCCCGGCTATGGGCTGTGATCCGGCTGGTGCCACGGCCTGTTCGGCTATGGCTCCTGAGCCTGGCCTCGCCGCAGTGGTTTTTCATCATTCGCAGACCTGACACCGTACCAAATCTATGATCAAACCCGCACGCATCCCACCGTGGATCTGGTTCAGCCTGGCAGCCGGTGTGATTACGGCGTGGCTGTACCGGTCGTTTCTGTTCGACGGGGAAGCAATGCTGTACGGGCGGGAAATGATCACGCAGGCATACCAGCTCAGGCAATTCGGAGTGACGGAGATACAGTCCGGACGTGGTTTCCCGCTGTGGAATCCATTCGTGTTTGGCGGGCTTCCGTATCTGGCGATCCTACCTGGCCCGGTATTCTATCCAACGAGCCTGCTCTACCTGACGATGCCCCTGTACCGCGCTATCGGCTGGACGTTCGTACTCCACACGATGCTGGCGGGCATGTCTGCGTACGCCGCCGCACGCAGCTTGAGACTCGAGCGCTGGCCGTCGGCCGTGACCGGATTCTCATTCATGCTCACCGGCTTCGTGATGTCGATGCTTCACGAGGGTCACGACGGTCGAATGTTCGTCATGGTCCTCATCCCCCTGGCATTCGCACTGCTCGAAAAAGGACTGTCGAGCCGCAGGATCGGTTGGTTCCTGGCGATGGGGCTCGTCGTGGCGAGCCAGGTTTTCACGCCGCATGTGCAGCTGATGTATTTCTCGTCACTGGCTCTGGCTCTCTACGCCGTTATCCGAATCGGAGGAATGGTCCGCCTGGATCGCCCGGCAGCGGTACGAGCCGGCCTCTACCTGTGCGCGGGTTTTCTGAGCGCTGCCGCGATCGGGGCCGTTCAGCTGCTGCCGACTTTCCAGATACTGGAAATCGCTGTCCGCGGGAGCGGCGAAACAGGCTACGCGTTTGCATCGTCATGGGCACTGCCGGGACAGGAGGTAAGTGCGTTTGTGCTCCCTGATCTCATCGGTTCTCTCGGGAGCTACTGGGGATCTAATCCGTTCAAACAACACACGGAATACCTCGGAATCGTACCGGCCGCACTGGCCATAATCGGTCTCACCGGGGTGCGGCACGACCGTCGGGTCGCCCTGATCGCCGGGCTGGCGGTTCTGTGTGTGCTGTTCGCACTCGGATCGATTACACCGGTGCACCGACTGGCGTATGGGATGATACCGTTGATCCGGAGGTTCCGCGCACCGGTGATGATGCTCGGACCCGCGGCGTTCTTCATCGCTCTGCTCGCCGGATTCGGCTGGCAGCGGATTCTGGACGCACGAAGATCCGGCGAGTCGCTTCCGTGGGGATGGATCGTCGGACTGTCAGCTCCCGCAGTGTTCTTCGGACTCGCGGCTGCGCTGGATCCGAATGGACTCGTGCGTTGGGTGCACACATCATGGTTTCAGGTCGGCGGGCCGAGACGGCCGGGCTTCGAGGAGATTGCGATATTGAAGGCGAGTGGCGGCATGCTCGTCGGCGTCTGGGTGACCGTACTGTTGGTTTCGTTCGGCGTCGTCAGGCGCCGCCTGCCAGAGCTGGCGGTCGTAGCGGTAATCGTACTTCTCGTCGTCGATCTCGGCCGGGTCGATAGCCGTTACATCAGCACCACGACACCTCTCGAGGCGTTTCCGTCGGATCCAGTCGTGGAACACCTTACAGCCAACCTGAAACCGGGCGCGCGAGTGTTTCCGCTGCCGGAGCCTGGCGGCTACGGTCAGAACGAACTGATGACATTCGACATCCCGACCCTGACCGGGAACCAGAATTTTCGGCTCGAGTGGGCAGATCGGCTGGTGGGCGGTCTGGGATACGACAACCTGTCGAACCCGGCGCTCTGGCCGCTGCTGGATCTCGACTACGTGGTGATGCGAGCGCAGATCGAGACTCCGTTGCTCACCGCGGAGATCAGCGGACCGAAGGGAACGGCGTGGAGAGTCACCGATGACTGGCCGCATGCCTGGTTTCCCCGGCGAATTGAGGCCGAGCCGGATAATGACACGGCGTTACGACGGATTCTCGGCCGATCGTCCGTAGACGAGTTTGCCCTGGTTCGGCTGGCACCGGAGGCTCCGTTGCCAGCCGTCGGCTCGGGATCCGTGGATCTGATCAGCTCGGAGCCGAATGAACTCGTCTTTCGGGTCGAGGCCACTGACCCGGGCCTGTTGTTCATTTCGGAGATCTACCACCCGGCCTGGAAGGCTACGATCGATGGCAAGAATGTGCCGGTCTACCAGGTTGACATCGCGTTTCGGGGGGTGGAAGTGCCGCGCGGGAGACACGAGGTCCGGCTCTACTACTCGGCGGACGGATTCCGAACCGGAATCTGGATCAGTCTGCTGGGTCTGTTCGTCACGTTCAGCGGAATCGGAATCGGGATCTATTCCTGGTGGCGCCAGCGTGAGCCGAAACAGGTCACGACATGACCGGCCCACCGAACCGGCTCTCGCCTGCCGTTCGAGCGGGAGCCGTGCTGTTTACGGGTTTGGCAATAACGTTCGCGGGACTGGTCCTGTGGCGGCAGACCGGCGATCTCACGCTTCGTTGGACAGAACTCAGATCGGCCGGCTGGCTTTTCAGACCCGGTTGGCTTGTCCTCGCACTGATCCTCTGGACGGCCAACCTGTTCCTGATGGGCCGCGTGTGGGTCAGCCTTGTGAGAGGCCTCGGTAGTGATCTGGACTACACCGAGGGGATGCGCGTCTGGATTGTGACGAATCTGGGACGATATGTACCGGGCAAGGTCTGGCAACTGTCGGGCCTCGCCGTCTACATGCGACAGCGTCATCAGGCAGGCGGGGTAGCACTCCTGGCGGCCCTCGCATTCCAGGTCCTGACCCTGGCGACGGGTGCGGGAATCGGATTGGCCGTCGTGGGTGGGTGGCTGGCGCGTGGCCAGCTTCCGATTGCGTTGGCTGCCGTGGGTCTGTCTGTTGCCGGCCTCGCGCTCGTCATGCGCCCGAGCGCCATTCGCCGCCTCGCGGCCTGGATGGCCGTCCGCCTGGGAGAGGAGGAACCGCTTTCTGAGCTGCGCGCCGGAACCGTTTTCAGGGGCTCCGCGACGCTCTTGCTGGCCTGGATGATCTACGGTGTCGGACTGTGGTGTCTGTGGCGCGGTCTGGGAGGGGTCGGGGGTCCCGACCCGGTTCTGTGGACCGGAAGTTTTGCCGCCGCCTACGTTGTGGGTTATCTGGCTCTGTTCGCCCCCGGCGGGATCATCGTGCGAGAGGGAGTGCTGGCAGCTTTGCTGATGGAAGTGGCGGGCGTGAGTGGACTGACGGCAGCAGGCGTTGCTGTTGTGGCTCGGCTTCTTTCCGTAGCCTCGGAGTTGTTGGCGGTGGGCGTTGCGTGGGGACTGCCCGGACGCAGTCGGAATCGGGAGGTGCGCGGTGAATGAGGTATCTGTGAGGACGTCGAGTCGCTCCGGAAGGGCGCTCGTAATCATGCCGACATACAATGAGGTGGGGACCCTGGGTGCACTCGTTCCTCTGGTGCTCGCACGGGACGAACGCTTCGACACACTGATCATCGATGATGCCTCCCCGGATGGAACGGGTGAACTGGCCGACCAGCTATCGGCCGGGAGCGACCGTATTCATGTATTGCACAGGGCAGGGAAGCTCGGCCTCGGAACGGCGTACCTGGAGGGCTTCCGCTACGCCCTCGACGCCGGATACGACTACATGCTGGAAATGGACTCCGACGGCTCCCATGATCCGAAATACCTCTCCGATCTGATGCATGCGGTGGACGCCGGCGCCGACCTCGCGATCGGGTCGAGGTATGTCGAGGGGGTGAACGTCATCAACTGGCCGATGTCACGGTTGCTGCTGTCCTATTTTGCCAACAAGTACGCCCGTTGGGTCACGGGACTGCCGCTGACGGACGCGACCAGTGGATTCAAGTGCTTCAGGCGGCAGGTCCTGGAAGCGATCAACCTGGAAAAGGTCGGATCCACCGGTTATGCGTTCCAGATCGAGATGGACTTTCGGGCATGGAAGAAGGGCATGAAGCTCGTCGAGGTGTCGATCGTCTTCGTCGATCGCGCTCAGGGTGAGAGCAAAATGTCTGGAACGATCGTCCGGGAAGCGGTTTGGCGGGTGTGGGCGTTGCGGTTCGCCTCTTTGTTCGGGCGGCTTTGAGGTTACGTCGGACACCCAAACAGGGAATCAGAAGCTGTGGGCGCTTCAGGGCTAGTTAACATAAGATATATTATGTGCCCTTGCCGGCCATTCGGCTGTATCGCCCGACCAGACTACTCTTCGCCCGCACTCTCCTCTGCGACCGGTCTCGACGCCTCCGTCCCTCCGTCATCACTATCCGGCGCGGCGAGAGGCGCAATGACCGGCACCGCCGGCGGCGGCAGTTGCGCCTCCGCCCTGGCTCGAACCTCGCCGAGCCGCACGGCATAGAACGCCGCATCCGCCGACGCATCCTTGTCGGCAGCCAATACCGCGTAAATCCGATCGGCCTCGGCATACTCGCCTGAGAATTCATGCAATCGAGCTTCCGAAGCACTCGCCGCACGACGCTGATAATCGTGCCGCGCCTCCGAGTTCAATCTCTGATAGGTTCGCAGCGCCGAACCGGTGTCACCCTTCCGCTCCTGCGCGACGGCAAGCATTGCCAGCGCGTGGTATCCAATTGGGGTTCCGGTTCCACCGCTGATGACCGGCTCGAGCGTTTGGATGGCGGCCTCGATGCTGTCCCGGCGCATCTCCAGTTCTGCGAGATGAAGGCGTGCTTCGTTGGCTTCCGACGTCGACGCGAACCGCTCGATAAACACGCCAAGTTCCTGCCGTAACGCCTCTGGAGCCGCGCCCTGAGTTGATAACCGCAGTTCATCCAGACCGACCGCCGCGCGCTGATGCAGATCGGCCTTGTAGCGCACATAAACAACGCCAGCCGCCCCGGCGGCCACCAATGCGATGAGCCCGGTCATCGCCACTCGCCGGTGGCGCTCCGCCCACATCGTGGCCGACGCCACGGACTCCATGATTCGGTCTTCGGTATCGACGCGGTCGCGCTTTGGCGGCTTGGCTATGGATTTGGCCATTTGATTCGTTCTTTAGTACAGTGACAAGTAATATGCGCTAACACGTTGTTACGGCATTAGTTACAAGAACGACCCGGCGTCCGACGTTACGATCGGACGACCACCGTACAGATGCCGATCAGCCTTTAAAAATGGGGGCTCAGCCCTGCGGCGTCAACGTAGCTAAGAGACAATCCGCTCGCCGACGCGAAGCTTGCGCAGACACGCCTCTCAACGACCCTCCGGGACGAAACGAATGACCAGGAAGCCCCCGACCAGCAGGATCACAAACAGGATGGACAACAGGTTGAACCACCGCTCGATGAACCCACGAATCGGTTTGCCGAACAGACGAATCAGGCCGGCAACGAGGAAGAAGCGACCACTGCGGCTCAGCGCCGAAATCACGACAAACGGTACGAAGGCGACTCCGAACGCACCTGCCGCGATCGTGAACACTTTGAACGGAACGGGTGTGAAGCCAGCGGTCCCGAGGGTGAGCAACAGATTGTCGTTGTACATGCGGCCGAGGCTCTCGTACTGGTCGCCGGCGCCATACAAATCAAGAATCGGTTGGCCGATCGAGGTGAACACGAAGCTGCCGATGAGGTATCCGCCGATCGCCCCGAGGACAGAACCTGCCGTGCAGACGAGGGCGAACCAGAAGGCACGCCGGGGTCGCCCCAGGGCCAGCGGAAGCAGCAGAAGGTCAGGGGGGAGCGGAAAGAACGAGGCCTCCGCGAACGAGATGCCGAATAGTGCCCAGACCCCACCTGGCCGATCCGCCCACCCGAGAACCCAGTCATACAGCCGGCGCAGTGCACCGCGGCCCGGGACGGTGTCCGTCACCAGCCATCCTCCCCCACCAGCGGCACGAAATGAGATTCCTCCACGGTAGTGATTTCGAACCCGCCGGCGGTTCCGATGACGAGGGACAGGTGCTGGCCACTAGAATCCCCGATCGGAATCAACATTCGTCCCGTTGGTGAGAGCTGGTCCAGAAGCACGTCAGGGACCTGCGGTGCCGCGGCACCCACCAGAATTCGGTCATACGGCGCATGCTCCGGCCATCCCGTGCTTCCATCGCCCGTTCGGAGCGTCACGTTTTCGGGACCGAAATCAGCCAGTGTGTCCGCCGCGCAAGCAGCGATCTCGGGCACGACCTCCATCGAGTAGACCTCGGCGGCGAGTTGGCTGAGCAGGGCCGTCTGGAAACCCGAACCCGTGCCGATCTCGAGTACGCGTTCCTCACCTTCCAGGGCTGCCAGCTGCAGATGAAGAGCATGCACACCTGCACGGGAAATCGTCTGCCCGTGTCCGAGAGGCAGAGCCACGTCCTCGTACGCACGGTGGCGCACGGCTTCGGGCACGAACAGGTGTCGGGGCACGGCGTCGAACGCATGCAACACGGCCAGATCCGTGATCCCGCCGGCCCGGAGAGTTTCGATCAACCGCAACCGTGAGCGGCGATACGCATTGCGCCCTACAGATCCCACGAACGCACCTCGTCAATCAGCCGATGATTCGTGAGGTCCAGATGCATGGGAGTAACCGAGATGTATCCGGCTTCGAGCGCTCGAAAATCCGAGTCCTCGCCCCCGGACCACCTGGACACTCCTCCTCCGATCCAGAAATATTCGCGTCCGCCAGGATCCTCGCGCCTCAACAGACTGTCCGCGTAGACGCGTCGCCCCAGCCTCGTAATTCGAATCCCCTTGATTTGTGACGCCGGCAGGTCGGGGATGTTGATGTTCAAGAACGTCTCCGGGGGAAAGGAAGATCTGGTGAGGACTTGCTCGAGCATCCCATACAGGAGATCCGCATAATCTCCGAGTTCGCCCTTACCTTGTCCGGCCAGCGACACGGCGATCGCCGGAATGCCGAGAATCGTTCCTTCCATCGCCGCCGCCACGGTACCCGAGTACAGGACGTCCTCGCCCATGTTCGGGCCGTGGTTAACTCCCGACAGAACAAAATCAGGTCGATCGGCAAGAAGTTGGTTGACCGCAATGAGTACGCAGTCTGTCGGAGTCCCATCGATCACGTGGCGGGCGGGGTCGATTTCCGTCACTCGGAGAGGCCGATGGAGAGTCAGCGAGTGGCTCGAAGCGCTCTGCTGGCGGTCGGGAGCCACCACGGTTACGTCGCCGAGGCGCCCGGCCACATCGGCCAGCAGACGGAGCCCCGGGGCGTGAATGCCGTCGTCGTTCGTGCAAAGTATGCGGGGTACCCGGCGACTACTCGAAGGCTGACTGGCGGTCACAGATCACAGATCTAGTAGATTAATCAGGTCGTCAGCCTCCCGGCGCAGGTCACGCACCGTCTCGGTGTTCCACGCGATGCGTGAGGCGCGGGTCAGCTTACCCTCCTTGCGCAGTTGATCCAGCTTCTGGCGGGCACCTTCGATCGTGTAGCGCTCCGTGTGCAGCAGATGGCGAATCAAGTGGACCAGCTTGATCTCTTTACGTCGATAGACCCGGTTGCCGCCCTTGTTCTTGCTCGGAGTGAGCGCGGGAAACTGGGTCTCCCAATAACGAAGAACGTGCGGCTTCAGGTCAGTCAGCTCACAGACTTCGCCAATCGAGTAGTATTCCTTTGCCGCGATTCGATCCGCCAACCGCTCAGCTCCAGCGTTCGGGTTTCGGGTTGCGTGACATGAGACGAGTCAACCCTGCCACGGGATCGACGCCTTCGTACAACACAGAGTATACGGCATCGATGATCGGCATTTCCACCCCATGCGCTGCCGCCAGATCCCGCGCGGCTCGTGTGGTCCGTACGCCTTCTGCCACGGCCGTCATCCCCGCCAGCACCGACTCGAGTGTCTGGCCCGCTCCGAGAGCCAATCCTACGCGTCGGTTTCGGCTCAGGTCGCCCGTACAGGTGAGCACCAGGTCACCCATTCCGGCGAGGCCCGCCAGGGTGACCGACTGCCCGCCCAATCGCTCGGCCAATCGGCTCATTTCCGCCAGTCCCCGAGTCAGAAGAGCAGCCCTCGCGTTCGCGCCCAGACCGAGGCCGTCGCTGATACCTGCGGCGATAGCCATCACGTTCTTCAGAGACCCTCCCACCTCAGTGCCGACCACGTCCGTTTGTGTGTAGAGCCGTAAATGCTCGTTTTGACACAGATGCTGAACACGCTCTGCGTTCTCAAGCGTACGCGACGCGAGCGTGACTGCGGTTGGCAGGTGGCGTGCTAGTTCAGCGGCGAAACTGGGCCCCGACAACACGACCGACGCCTCCGCCACCTCGGAGCCAAGAA
>CBDUXS010000001.1:0-30861 GCA_965371255.1 uncultured bacterium | reverse complement strand
TAGAGCAACGGACTTTTAATCCGTAGGTCGTGGGTTCGATCCCCACCCCGGTCATTGAGTTGTAGCTACGGAACACATGGTCTGACCGTCTGTTGCGACTGGCCAGTGCGTACTGTCGGTATACCTTGATCACGGGAGCCCCACGCATCCGAACCGCAGGCGAGAATCGACGAAAAGATCTCATGCCACGTTGTGTACTTGTTGGTTTGATGGTGACTACTCTGGCCGGCTGCGGATACGAGCACACGGCGGACTGGCCCGGTGTCCGTGCCTCTGGCTGGACGTGGGGAAGTACCACCTCATACAGGCAAGTTTCGTGGAAAGCGAACGAAACTCGCGGTAGCGCCCCAGGATTCTCCGTCCGG
This sequence comes from uncultured bacterium, assembly GCA_965371255.1. Classification (GTDB taxonomy): domain Bacteria; phylum Gemmatimonadota; class Gemmatimonadetes; order Palauibacterales; family Palauibacteraceae; genus JARFPW01. The sequence goes on along the minus strand of CBDUXS010000001.1, from coordinate 30,496 downwards.
TTGCCTGATGGCAGAGTGCTCAGACCAAGTCGGTTGACCGTCCGGAAGCTCGTTGAATTGGGCAGTCCTCAAGAAAACCTGGATTGGGATTCTGGAAGCCGCTTCTTCTTCCGATATCCCAAAGGTCAACTCACAGTGTTGTTCAATGAGTTTGACCAACTGAGACTCATCGAGACAATGGGATGGACCCATGACAAAGGCGCTGCAAGAGACGTCGCTATCGGCAATCGCGCCGGTACGAGGCTGGTTGAACTCCCAGCAACGCGCGATGAGTTAGTCGCGATATTCGGAAAACCGACATCGGAGAGTTCAAGGAAATTCAAAATGCCGAAATGTCTTCCGGGCCTGGCGGGAGGCTGCTGATGCGGCGGGCCGAATCCGGCTCCTCCAATCGCCGCAGCTGCAGCCGTAGCCGTTCCGGTCATTGAATTGGAGCACACCAGTCCCCCGATAGGAGGATCCATGCTGGGTGACAGGCCGATGGAAGAGTGGGTGGAGCAGTACGCGACGAGCCACCAGAATCCCGTGAACAGGTTTCTCCACACGCTGGGAATCCCGATGATCGGCGTGTCGATCCTGCTGTTCGGAGTGTCGGTATTCGTCGCAGGTCTGTGGCCTTTCGCGCTGGGTCTATTTGTCGTCGGCTGGATCTTCCAGTTCGTGGGGCACGCCTTCGAGGGAAAACCGCCCGAATTCTTCCGCGACTGGCGATTTCTACTGGTGGGCCTTCGCTGGTGGTTCGCGAAGATCAGGGGACGGGCTTAGCGCTGACACCTGGGATCGGTAAAACGATTGACGAGGACCACGGTCGGCCTGTCCACCCAATCAGACGTATTTTTGTGCACGTTAGCGATAGATTCAACCGGCAGCTCGATGCGATCGATGGCCCGGCCCTGCTCCCCGCGCGGGCAGCCTGAAGACGGCTCACCGGAAGCTTGTAGGCCTACGTCGCTCACCCTGTTACCGCCGGACGCACAAGCGGACGTGAGAATACCGGCCGCGATCAGGATGGGAACCAGGAACAGGCTTCGCATGGAAACACGCATGGTGCGCCTCCTTTCGGCCCGCCGTCGCTCACAGTCAAGAACAAACGTCAAACAACTGCGCTTCCAGTGTGGTTCACGCAATTCATCCAGGGGAACCACGTGGTTAGTGATGGTGCCGGACTCCCTTGCCCACGAGGATGTAGTTGACGGGAAACGCGGCGAGAAAGCCCGCCGTGAGCGCCAGCAACATCCCCGCCCAGAACCTCGGGCTGCTCAAACCTGCAGCCATGACGCCCGGCGTGTAGACCTGGACCAGCACTTCCGCCGTCTCCATCACCGCGATGCTCAGGCCCTCGGCCACGAGCACCTGTTTCACGGCCCATTGCATGCTGAAGCTCGCTCGGAGCAGCGGCATGATTCCAAGGGCAAATCCGAACACGAATCCCAGGCTGACCCCGAGGGCCAGGGTCGCCATACTCGTCAGACCGAGAGAAACGCCGATCACCACACCCACGACCTCACCCAACCCGCACCCCGCGAGACAGTGAATCGTGGCACTCGTGGCCAGCCGTCTCTGCGACGCTTCTCCCAGGTCGTCAGGGTGAGTTTCGGTGTCGTTCACGCGATGCCTTACTCTCGTTCGTTAGCTGGCCGTCGGCGCAATCACGCCGAACACGGCTCCCGTGGGATCTCTGGCGATCGCCATGCGACCGACTCCCGGGTAGTCGCTGGCCTCCGTCACCGCCTGTCCTCCGGAATTCGTGACGCGACCGAGAGTGGCGTCGACATCGGCCACATGGACCCAATTCAGCCATCGGCCGGCGACCGCGTCACTGACTGATGGGGTGACGCCACCCCGTGGTTTTCCGCCGCTGTTCAGCATGTAATACGTGCCGCCGGGATGCGTCATCTCATCGATCTCGAAACCGAACGTGGCCTTGAGCCACGCAACATCCGCCTCGACATCGTTGCTCTGCAGCTCCGTCCAGTGGATGCTGCCTTCGCCCGCCGGCGCATTCATCGCCGCCTGTACGTCCGCTTCATGAAACAGGCAGAGCAGGGCGCCGCTCGGCGCGGTGATCACGCTCATCCGCCCGGGCGCGATATCGGTTGGTGGCATGATGACGCCGCCGCCGTTGGCTGAAGAGGCCGCTGTAGACGCATCCACGTCCTCGACACGCAAGTAGCTCGACCAGCGGCAGGTTTCATTCTCTTCCGGCGCGCGAAGGTGCGCCCGTGGAAATTCGGCCACCGCGAACATGGTGGATGTCTCGCCGTTCGGGAATTCATGCTCCATGCTCTGCCAACCGATCGCGGCGGAATAGAACTCCTTCGCGGCGTCAGCGTCCGTGCTGACGATTCCGTGCCAGCAGAATGCGTTGTTGTCGAGTGCCATGCGTCCACCTCCCCGTCGTCTGTGTGCCCATGCCTGTGTGGCCGTCCCCGGCCAATGGTAGTCAACCCGGTCCGTCTGCGCCTGCTCCGGGGAATCGCCGTTGGCTCCGCACTCGACGGGCGGCGCTGTCGAGGTGATGATCCACTGCCAATCGAGCCGCCACGCATATGTTGTCCATGCATCCGGGTACCCGGCTCCTGGAAAACAGTGGGGAGTATTACACACATGCGAATCGCTGCCGTCGGCCGGGCCTTCCCGCAGCACTACTACGACCAGGAGACGCTCGTCACGGCGTTCGAGCGGGAGTGGGGCGAGAAGCTGTTTAATCCGGAGCGGCTCACTCAGTTGCACAGAAATGTCCTCGTCGGAGGCCGGTACTTGACGCTTCCGATGGAGCGATACGCCGAACTCGACTCCTTCACGGCGGCGAATGATGCCTTTGTCGAGCATGCCCCGGAGCTCGGCTCCGCCGCGATCCTGGACGGCCTGTCCCGTTCGGGCCTGCGATCGTCCGATCTTGACCACCTGTTCTTCGTGACGGTGACGGGGGTCGCGACCCCGTCGATCGATGCCCTGATCGTCAATCGTCTCGACCTCTCACCGAACATCAAACGGACACCGATTTTCGGGCTTGGCTGTGTGGCAGGTGTGGCGGGCGTCGCACGGGCCGCCGACTACCTGCGGGCCTTCCCGGACCAGGTGGCAGTTCTGCTCTCGGTCGAACTGTGCAGCCTGACCCTGCAGCGAAAAGACGTCTCGATTCCCAACCTGATCGCCAGCGGGCTGTTCGGGGATGGTGCGGCGGCCGTCGTGCTGGTCGGCGCCGAGCATCCCGCCGCCGCAAGTCGCTCAGGACCGCGGGTCGTCGCGACGCGGGCGGTGTTCTACCCGGATACGGAAGACGTGATGGGCTGGAAGATCGGCAGCGACGGCTTCCGAATCGTCCTCTCGGCGGAAGTACCGATCGTCATGGAAATGCGGATTGCGGCAGACGTCGACGGATTCCTGGCCGACCACGGGCTCGTCCGGGATGACATCTCGTCGTGGGTGGCGCATCCGGGCGGCCCCAGGGTCCTGGAGGCGCTCCAACGTGCACTGGACCTTCCACGCGAGGAGCTCCGCCACACCTGGTCGTCGTTGGCCGAAGTCGGAAACCTGTCCAGCGCATCCGTACTCATGGTACTCCGAGAAACGATGGCCAACAGCCCACCCGAAGACGGCAGTTGGGGACTGATGCTGGCAATGGGTCCCGGGTTCTGCTCCGAGCTGGTGTTGCTCCAATGGTAATCGCATACTTCGGATTCCTGGCCGTGATCGCGGCGGAGCGGCTGATCGAAGTCCGGCTGAGCCGCCGAAATGTGGCATGGGCTCTGGATCGCGGCGGCCTGGAATTCGGCCGGCGGCATTTCCGGTGGATGACCCTCCTCCACGCCCTCTTCCTGCCTGCCTGTGCTCTCGAGGTCTGGGGACTCGGCCGGCCGTTCGTCCCGGCTCTTGGATTTCCGATGCTTGCAATTGTTCTCTCGGCGGTGGCGCTGCGGTACGCGGCGATCCTGACGTTGGGTCGCCGCTGGAACGTGCGGGTCGTGGTAATTCCTGGAGAACCGGCGATCACTGGAGGTCCGTACCGGTTTGTTCGGCACCCGAATTATCTCGCCGTGGTTCTCGAAGGGGTCGCCATTCCCCTCGTGCACACAGCTTGGCTCACCGCACTCGTGTTCACGGCACTCAACGCGGTTCTGCTGTTCGTGCGCATCCGGTGTGAAGAGGCGGCGCTCGCGGAGTACTCCGATTACACGGATCGGCTGTCCGGCCGCCGCCGCTTCGTTCCTACTCGGGAGGGCGCGCGATGACGGACGAGCAGATCCTCGACGGAATCCGGGCGGTGCTCGACGAGCTCGAGGTCGAGCGCATCGTGTCTCCCGAGATGCACGTGCGTGAGGATCTGGACCTCGATTCCCTGCAGCGCATCGCGCTCGTAATCGGGGTGGAGAATCGGTTCCGGGTTCTGCTTAGGCCCGAGGACGAAGAGCGGATCGACCTCGTCGGCGACTTCGTCGATGTGATTCGAGAGCGCCTGGCTGATGTCACGCATGACTGATGTGACCTTGCTCGATCTGCTTGTGCGAGCTGCCGGCTCCAGCCTCGGTGTACGATTCCTCGACCGGGACGAGCGGGGGACAGTGGTTCCGTACGCCGAACTCTTGGAGCGGGCGGTTCGCACGGGCGCGGCTTTGCGCTCACTCGGAGTCCGGCCGGGCGACCGGGTCGCGATCGTCCTGCCGACCAGCCCCGAGTTCTACGACGCCTTCTTTGGCGCCGTGACCATCGGCGCGGTGCCGGTGCCCCTGTATCCACCGGTCCGGCTCGATCGGCTCGGCGAATACGTTGCCCGGACGGCCGACCTGCTGCGCGGCTGCGGAACACGCATCGTACTGGCGGACGCACGGACCGCAGGGATCATCGGACGCTCCGTCGCGGCGGCGGAGCCCCCGCTGGGTCTGCGCACCGTGAACGGGCTGCGGCGCAGGGGCGGGACGGTCGAGCCGATGGAGCCATTTGTGGCGGATCCGGACCAGGTGGCGTTCATCCAGCATTCGTCGGGAACGACCGGGATTCCACGGCCCATTGCGCTCACACACCGCGCCGTAAGCGAGAATGTTCGGGCGATCCGAAACCGGCTGCTGGATGCATGGCCGGAGTTGGACGGCCGTCGGCACGCAGCCGTCAGCTGGCTGCCCCTCTACCACGACATGGGCCTGATCGGAAGCGTTCTGACGTCCCTCGCCCACCCGGCCGAATTGACCTTGATCCCGCCCGAACTGTTTGTCGCCCGGCCAGGGATCTGGCTGCGAGCCATGTCACGTTACCGGGGCACGGTCAGCGGCGCGCCGAATTTTGCCTATTCATTGTGCGCCGATCGTGTGAGCGACGAAGAACTGAAAGGGCACGATCTGTCGAACTGGATGGTGGCCCTGAACGGTGCGGAGCCCGTCACGGCGGGTGCTCTGCACCGATTCGCCGAGCGTTTCGGCCGGTTCGGATTCCGGCCGGAGGCGCTCACGCCCGTTTACGGCCTCGCGGAGGCTACGCTCGCCGTGACGTTCTCCGACCCGGCCCGTCGGTTCACGGAGGGCACCTTCGACGCGGACGCGCTGGCCCGGGACGGGGTCGCCCGGCCGGCAAACGGCGTGGGTGTTACGCTGGTCGGAGTGGGTCGGCCGCTTCCCGGCATCCAACTCCAGATTCGCGATGACGCCGGTGCGGAAGCCGAGGACGGCAGGCTTGGTCGCGTCCTCGTCCGGGGGCCCTCGATCATCGCCCCGGACGGGCCATCTGGTACCTGGCTGGACACGGGAGACATGGGCTTTCTCCGGGGGGGAGAGTTCTTCCTGTACGGTCGAGCAAAGGACGTACTCATCCTCCACGGTGAGAAGCACGCGCCCCAGGTTGTTGAGCATGCGCTCGACCGGCTGCCGGGAGCACGTCCCGGGTGTGTAGCCGCGCTCGGTGTTCCCGGCAGTGATGAGCGTGGGGAAAGACTGGTCGTGCTGCTGGAGAGATCGCGGGGCGAGCCGACCGCCGGGGACCAGGAACTGGCCCGCAGCGCCCATCGTCGCATCGTCGCACACACGGGTCTCGTGCCGGATTGCGTCGTGATTCTGGAACCGGGCACCCTCCCGCGGACGTCGAGCGGCAAGATTCGTCGACTGGAGGCACGCCGCCGGTATTTACTGGACGCCCTTTCGCCGCCGGATCGCCCATCGGTATTCAGTCTCGTCCGCGAAATGATGCGATCCGGACTGGCGCTCGTCCGGTTGCGTGGGTCCGTAGCCCGATGAGCCGCACGTCGTTCGATCTGATCATCGCGGGCGCTGGTCCAGCGGGCCTGGCGACGGCGATCCGGGCGGCGCTGGCCGGCCAGGATACGGTGGTCCTGGAGCGCCGCCGCGGAGACCTCGACAAGGCCTGCGGTGAGGGTCTGATGCCGCGAGCCGTCGCAAATATGGAGGCGATGGGGGTGACGCTGGCCCCGCAGGAGTCTCGGCAATATCACGGCATCCGGTACCTGGATGGCCGGAGGTCCGCGGAGGGCCGGTTCCGGCGGGGAGCGGGGTTGGGCGCACTCCGGACGACGCTCTCAACTGCGCTGCGGTCGCGTGCCGCCGACCTCGGCGTCGAGATCCGGCTTGGCTGTCCGGTAAAGAGCTGGAAGGACGATGGTGCGTCCGTGTCCGTGCGTACGTCGGAGTCGACTTTGCGCGGCCGGTATCTGATTGCCGCGGATGGTCTCCACAGCCGAATGCGGCGCGAATTGGGCCTTGAAATGCAACCGGGAAGGGTGAGACGGCTGCCGCATCGATTCGGGGTGAGGCGACACTACTCCGTATCTCTGTGGACGGATCTCGTCGAGGTCCACCTGGCAGACTCCGTCGAGGCGTATGTCACGCCCGTCGGTCCGGACACGATCGGCGTTGCTCTGCTGTTCGGGCAGGTCGAGGGCGATACCTCGTTCGAGGTGCTGCTCGGCAGGTTTCCGGCCCTGCAGGAACGACTCGCCACGGCCACGGGGCTGGACGTCCCCCTGGGCGCGGGCCCGTTTCGGCAGCGCGTCCGCCGGCGCTTCGCCGGCCGCGTGGCCCTGGTCGGTGATGCGGCGGGTTACATCGACGCGCTGACCGGGCAGGGTCTCGACCTGAGCTTCGCCGCCGCCACCGCGCTCGTGGACGTCATTCGGAAGGACGAATCCTTGGACGAGTACGAACGCGCGTATCGCCGGCTGATTCGCCGGTACCGCGCCACCGTGGAACCAGTACTGATGCTCGTCCGGCGCCGGGCGACCCGGACCGCGATGGTACGCCTTCTCAACGCCCAGCCATGGCTGTTCGGCCGCCTGCTCGATGCCGTGGGTGGCCTGCCGCCTGGATCCCGTTAGGTGCGCTCCGCACTGTGCTTGTCTAGTTTTACCGTCGCGGTGCCCCGCATTGATCCGTCACACTGGTTACTTGGACACACGCGGTAATTCGAACGACAGGAGCCTGCCGGCTCTTCGTCGACCGAGAGCGCCACGTCGGAGTGACGATGCCTACTAGAGTTTCGGTTCATTTCACTCTCGCGGTGATCGCGCTGCTGGCCGCCTGCACGCCGTCCGGCGACGTCCCCGAAACGGTCACCCGCGAAAGGATTGGCGACACAACCTTCGTGTCCATCCGCGCCGAGTACGAGGCGGCTGAAATTCAGGTGGATTCGGTCGAAATCATCTGGAAGAGCGACTCGCTCGCGCGCCCCAATTCGATGATCCGCGTCGGCAATACGCTGGTCATCGGCGACAGTCCGCATCTTCACATGTTGACCGACGACGGTTCTTACCTTCGATCTGTCGGCCGGGCCGGCGAGGGTCCGAAGGAATTTGGGATGGTGTCTGCTCTGGGCTCTTTGGGAGACAGCATCATCGTCCTCGACGCCAGGAACCTCCGTCAGGAAATCGTGACCCTCGACGGGGAGGTTGTGGGCACGCACCGGCTTAACTGGCCAGATGACTACGTGAATATCCTGCGGGAGCCCGATGAACTGCGATTTCTGGACGGCGGAGTTCTCCGCTTTGCATCCCAGAATGTTCGCATCGATGAGCCCACTCGCCTGGCCCTGATTTGGGAAAGTCTGATGACAGACAGTTCGGCGGTCCGGCGTGAATGGGACGACGGCGTGTGGTTCGAAGTTGGCGGCGTAATCGCCTACCGCGAGACATTTCCAGCGCGGGCTGTTGTCGCTGTCGGTCGCATGGGTCGTATCGCCCAGGGCAACGGGTTGGAGTACTGCTTCACGCTCGGGGAACTGGACGCCTCCGCGGTAACGAAGGTTTGCCGGCGTCGGGAGCGTCAGGCCGTTGGAAGTGGGATTCGCGGGGCTTCCGTGACAGAAATCCCGAATCTAGATGAGCTTCGTCCTCAGTTTCGCGATGCACTGACCGATATTTTCCGAGAGCAAGAGGTCAACGAATTTCACCCCAGCTTCACGCGATTGACTTTCGGCACGACTGGCGACCTCTGGGTTCGCACTACGGGTCCGGAGATACCGGACATTCACGCCGCCATTCTATTCCGGCTGCCTGATCGACAACTGTCACATCGCCGTTGGGAATCCTACGCGCCGGACGGGACTCCTCGTGGCGGAGTTTTGCTTCCCAGGCTATTCACACCGCATGTGTTTGGCGATTCGGAGGCCTGGGGCTTCTTCGAACTCGAAACAGGTGAGATCGCCGTTGCCGGGGTAACCTGGTGAACAGACCGATCACGCGCATGACGCCGACGCTTGCTTCGTTTCTGGGGCAATGCTGCCGGACCTTGCGATCGGCTGCGTGGAGGCGCATCGGACGGGGCTTCCGAAGTACCTGAATCCGGTGGCCGGCCCCTACGGTCCTTGTTAGACTCGTTCTCCCGACATATAGTAAAAAAGATCGACGTATCGCTTATTGTGCTCGCCATCACCATTGCTCAAACAATTCCCGGGCAGCTGGCCGATGCAGCCGCCCGGACACGATAAAACGCTGAGACGATTGGAATGAACCGCCTGGCGCAGCTGTTCGCCACATCGCTCGGCATGACCACAGCCTTCCTTCTTACCTTTCCGCTTCCAAGCACGGCACAGGAAACCCGGGGAGACGAACAGAGCTGGATCTTGTTCGGCGACCTGAGGCTTCGCGGCGCCATGGATCGTGACCGTCGGTCAAACCCGGATCGGGAACGGATGCGGTTACGCCTCCGTATCGGGGCCGAGGGCGCGCTGGGTGACGGCTTCAAGGTCGGTGCGAGGCTGGCCACGGAGCCCAACCCGAAGGACCCGAATTCACCGTACATCGACTTCGGCCAGGGTTTCCAGCGCGCCCGGTTCGCGTTTGACCGTGCGTATGTCCGATGGGACGTACCGAATGACGCCGGACTGACGCTGTGGGGCGGAAAATTCCAGAATCCTCTGCGCATGCCGGGCGGCTATTCGGAAATGGTGTGGGACGCCGACGTGCATCCGGAGGGAATTGCGGCAGTTTTCGAACCGGTGCCTGAGTTGCGGTTGACAGCGGGCGGCTTCTTCCTGTTGACGCGCGGCAACGACTCGGACGTGAATTACTTCGCGGTCCAGGCCGCCACGCGGCTCAAGCCAGCGGACGACGTACGCATAGATGCGGCACTCGGCGGCTATTTCTACGGAGATTTCGACGCCTCGGCGACTGAGGCGTTTGCCGATCAGAACCAGGGGAACCAACTGGTCCTGGACGCAGACGGCGATCCGATCGGGTTCGCGTCAGACTTCGACGTGATCCACGCGCATGGGGCAGTCACCTATTCCGGGTTCAGATTTCCGATTCGGGTGTCGGCCGAATACGTGGTGAACGGATCGGCGGCGGACGGCCTGGACGATGATGCGATCGCCCTCGGCGCGACACTGGGTGGCCTCGGTAGCGTCGGTAGCTGGTCCCTGGAGTACCGCTATCAGGACGTCGGTCAGGAGTCGGTATTCTCAGCCGTCGTGCAAGACGATTTCCTGGACGCCACGAACCACATCGCCCACCTTGCGGGAGTCTCCGTAAAGTTTGAAGAATTCGCTAAGGTGCGCCTGTGGACGTTGTGGAGCAGGCAGCCAGGCGAAGATGAGTTTCAGAAGCGTTTGCGTCTCGATCTCGACTTCAATTGGAGGTTGCAATGATGTCCGTAGATCAGGCCGGAGCCCGCCGCTTCATCCTGGTGTTGGCTGCCGCTGGCGTCACTGCTTGCGGAGGCGAATCATCGCGCGAAACGGTGGAGGTGCAGCAGCCCGCGCCTCGTGACTTGCGAGAAATGACCACAACGGTCGAACAAGCGCAGGAAATGGGGTGCCTGAGCTGTCACGAGGGCATTGAAGCGATCCGGGAAGACGGCAGCATGATGCTCGTGCAGCTCAAGGCGATCGGAAACGCGTTCGGTGACCCGGGCGGCTGCGTCGTCTGTCATGGTGGTGATCCAGTTGCTACCACGGTTGCGGAGGCGCATAAGGGCGCGCCTGAGGCACTAGCCGTCTCCGGGCCCACCGAGTTCTATCGGGATCCCGGTGCCTTGTGGATCGCTGATCGAACCTGCGGGAGATGCCATGCCGGGTACACCTACCGGCTCGAGCGTTCGCTCATGAACACGGAAGCCGGCAAGATCCAGGGGAACCTCCACACCTGGGGTATTCAGGAGGTACAGGATTACAAGGTGCCATGGGGGAACTATGACGTAGTGGACGAGGATGGTCCGACGCCCTCTGTCGGGTCAGATGCGTACAAGGCCTACATGACGGCGTTCATCGAGGCGTACCCCGACCAGTTCCCGACCCAGCTCGAGCAGCTTCCGAATCCATCGGTCGAGGACGTCGAACGCAATCCCGAACTCGCAGGCTTCACCTATCAGCGCCAGCAGTGTCAGCGGTGCCATGTCGCCGTGCGTGGCCGGGAACGTCGTGGTGATTATCGAGGCATGGGGTGCTCGGCGTGCCATGTCCTGTACGGCAACGAAGGGTATTACGAGGGCAACGACCCGACGATCGACAGGGAAGAGCAGGGTCACTTGCTCTCGCACAGGATTCACGGGACGCGGGAAGCCGGCGGCGGTATTCCGGTCGAATCCTGCAATTCCTGCCACAACCGCGGCAAGCGGATTGGTGTGACGTATCAAGGGCTGATGGAATTCGAGTACGGCAGCCCGTTCACGGAGACCGGCGGCAAGCAACCAGCGCTTCACACGAAGAAGTATCTGTTCATCTCGGACGACCTCCACCATCAAATCGAGAGTCGGCCAGAGAACCCGAAAGGTGGACTGCTCTGTCAGGACTGTCACACCTCGATCGAATTCCATGGCGACGGGAATATCTTCGGCACGACGCTGGCGCAGGTGGAGATCGAGTGCTCCGATTGTCACGGCACGCCCGAAGCGTACCCGTGGGATCTCCCACTCGGGTTCGGCGAGGAGTTTGGACGTGATCTTCCGACGGAAGCACGTGGCGTGGTAGACGATCCGGGCATCGAGCACAGAGTGTACGGTACGCTGTATGATGCACCCGATGGATACCTGGTCACCGCACGCGGCAACCCGTTCGGCAACGTCGTCCGGGACGGAGATGATGTGATCCTGCACTCGGCCACGGGGTTGGATTTCAAGGTCCCTGTTCTCCGCAAGATAGCGGAAGATGGGACCTGGAAGAGCCCCGATGCCGAAGTCGCGATGGCCCGAGTAAAAACGCACGCGGAAAAGCTGGAATGCTACGCGTGCCACGCCTCGTGGGTGCCCCAGTGCTATGGGTGTCACGTGCAAGTGAACTACGGCGTGGACGACGAGGGGAACGCCTATACGGATACGGACTGGATCGCGTCCGGATCGCAACGCACCACGGACGGTCAGACCGCGGAATCGCAGCTCGGTACTCCCGGGATCAAGAGCCCGGGCAAGGTATTCGAGACTCGCTCTTACCTGCGTTGGGAAGAGCCGGTGCTTGGTATCAACGGCGAAGGTCGAGTTACGCCGCTGATGCCTGGCTGCCAGGTCGTGTTTACGGTATTCGGCCGGGATGGTAAAGCTATTGTGGTGAACAAGATCGCACGGTCGGAGGACGAAGCCCGGGCGGCCGGCCAGGATCACGTTCCGCTCGCACTCGACATGGCACCCGTGCAGCCCCATTCGGCGCAACGCAAGGCGCGCACATGTGAGAGCTGCCATAACAATCCGAAGGCGTTCGGACTCGGGATTTCCGGCGGCGTGTTCCAGACGCGAAACGCGGAGAGGATCGTCGCAGACCTGGTGGACCAGAGGACGGGCGAGGTCATCCCGCAGCGCCACCAGGTGCAGATCGAATCGATCGAGGGGCTGGACTTTGATTGGTCCACGATCGTGGACAGCGCGGGCAATCAGGTGCAAACGGTGGGAACGCATTGGCCACTGTCGCGAGCCCTGTCCGCAGACGAGCGTGACCGCCTGACTCGCACCGGTCTGTGCATGGGATGCCACCGCGAGATGACGAATACGGAGCTGTGGACGAAATTCGCAGAACCCGGCAGGCTCACGGACGCGGAGCACATCGAGTTGATGAACCGTTTGCTCAAGGAGGCCGAGATCACGCGCGACCGCAGGGGCACCGCTTCGGCGACCGGCGACTAAGGGGAATGATCGTGCGCGTGTGTCGGCTGGCAGCGCTCATTCTCGTGACGAGCTTCGTCTCAGGGTGCAAGCCAACGGAGGCTTCCCGAACCGCGTTGCCCGGCGGACAGACGAATGCTGCGGCGGCCGACCAGCATTTCGGGTCAGGCCTGACAGCCGTAGCCGAAGGTCGGAATCAGACGGCGTTTCAAGCGTTTGCCGCCGCCCTGGCGATCGATCCTGCCCGCGCGGATGTCCTTGATGCGCGGGCCAGTCTGCATCTCCAGCTTGGGGATATTTCGGAAGCGCTGGCCGATGCGGAGCGTGCCGTGACGCTGTTACCAGCCGATCCCGGATTCCGCTCGAACCGGGCACAAATCTACCGACAGTTCGGCCGAACTACTGAAGCGCTGGCCGATCTCGACCGAGCGCTCGAGCTGGATCCCGATTTCTTCCCGGCGCTGTTCAACCGGGGTACGCTGCGCTTTGAGCTGAATCGATATGAGGAGGCACTGGCCGATTTCGACCGATGCGTGGCACTCGATTCCCTGGTCGCCCCACCCTATCTGAACCGGGCAGTTACGCTCCGTGGTCTGGGACGACTTGAGGAGGCGCGGCGTGACCTCGCACGTTTTCTGGAGCTTGAGCCGCAAGATGCCTGGCGAGAGGTTGCCGCTGACCTGCTTGAACAGATCGACGACGGAGGCTAGCTGCCAACGAGAGGCCGGACGCTTACCGGCCGTGAAATATTTCCTGTCAACCCCTCAGGAGGCCATCATGAAACCGACACTCATCGCCGCGATCATCTTCGCAATCATCGCTTTTGGCCACTTGTTACGTCTGGTGCTCGGCTGGGCGTTCGTGGTGGGCACGCTGGAAGTCCCGATGTGGCCTAGTGTGCTCGTCGTTCTCGTATTCGGGAGCCTGTCGCTGCTGCTCTGGAAAGAGACCCGAGCGTAGAGCAGGGTGCCTGATCGGCGCGACGCCCTCACCCGTCGGGGCCGCCGGCTCGAGTACTTCACACTGGGCTGGAACCTCATCGAGGCGGTGGTCGCCGGGTTGGCTGGATTCGCAGCCGGCAGCACGGCGCTCATCGGGTTCGGCATCGACTCGCTCATCGAGAGCCTGTCCGGCGGCGTGCTGTTGTGGCGCCTGGCGGACCCGGAGTCGGGTGAGGCGCGGGAGCGAGTGGCCCAACGACTCGTGGCGGCAAGCTTCGTGGCTCTCGCCGCCTATATCGGCGTCGAGTCCGTCCTGACCCTGCGAGAGCAGTCGGCCCCGGACGACAGCATCGTCGGAATTGTCCTCGCGGCCGTGTCGCTCGTCGTGATGCCTGTGCTGGCGCGGGCAAAGCGGCGAGTTGCCGCGGGCTTGGATAGCGCCGCGCTGAGGGCCGATTCCCGCCAGACAGACCTTTGCGCGTATCTTTCCGCGATTTTGCTCGCGGGCCTCGGACTCAACGCCTTGCTGGGCTGGTGGTGGGCCGACCCCATGGCGGCGCTTGCGATGATCCCGATCATCGCATTCGAGGCGAGGCGCGCCTGGCGAGGGGACGACTGCGCCTGCTGAAACTCGTCGCCTCAAATTCCTGGCACATATCACAAGCATACCCCTGTCCTCTTGTAACTTAGATAAGTAGATCCTATTATCTATTATCGTTTCAAGGCGGCTTTTGACGGTGGTTTTCGGGCCGACGGTCTGCTTATCCGAAACATGTCCGGAAACGCGCTGATATAGGTGCGCTGAGTTTTTGCTCAGCGCCCGATGACGCGAATGCGAAACACGGCGAAATCTGGCATGATGACTAGACTTCCAATGCTCGAATTGGATGCTCCCGCTGCGCCCGAGTCGAAAACGCTGGAAACCTCTTCCCACACCGTTGAGGTCGTGTCCGACCCCGGTGAGGGGGCGCAGCGCTGTGGTCAGTTGTTCGGCACCGTGTCCGCCAAGATGGGAAACGGGGTGTGGACGGTAGAAATCATCCCCTCCGAGGTGCAGCCTCCCCCGCGAAATCCCACCGCTGCCAGCGGAAACCGCATCCGCCTCGGTTCCGGGCCGGTAACGAACTGGGGAGATCGTACCAACCTCGTAATAGCGTTCAACGAGCAGGTCCTGTTGTATCGGCATCGCCTCGGGGCGCTCGAACACGACGCGGTCATCCTGCTCGAGAATCGGTGGGCGGACCACCCGGACGAGGACATTCAGGCCGAGTGGCGTGCGGCCCTCGAAGAGCTCTCAAATACGAGTTATCGGATCATTGAGGTCCCGATGCACGAGGTGTGCGCACAGTTGGTCGAGGATCCGACACTGGGCAAGAACATGTTTGCCCTCGGCATGCTGACGGAGATCTACGGGCGAGACGCCGAGCTGGTCCGCAAGCAGATCGCCTTCGTGTTCAAGAAAAAGAGCCAGGCGATCATCGATCGGAACTTCCTCATGCTGGATGCGGGCATCGACTGGGCTCGCAACAACCTCGACTTTCGTATCCGCGTACCCACAGCCGTGACGGACGAGGCGATGGTCGTGATGAACGGCAACCAGGCCATCGCGATGGGCGCGATCGCGTCGGGCATGGAGCTCGCCGCGATGTATCCCATCACTCCTGCCAGTTCGGTATCTCATCATCTCGGCAGCGTCTTCCAGCATTACGGTGGGATCATTCACCAGGCTGAAGATGAAATCGCCGCCGCTGGCGTAGCGCTGGGGGCTTCATACAGCGGCAAGGTTGCATTCACGATCACGTCCGGACCCGGACTGGCACTCAAGACGGAGTTCCTCGGTCTCGCCGTGATGACCGAGATCCCGCTCGTCCTCGTAAACGTGCAACGTGGAGGCCCCAGCACCGGCCTCCCAACGAAGATCGAGCAGTCCGACCTGCTCGCCGCAATGTTCGGGCAGCCGGGCGATGCCCCTCATGTGATCATCGCGCCGGCCACGATAGAAGAGTGTTTTCACGTGATGATTACGGCGCGGCGGATTGCCGAGACTTTCCGCACGCTCGTCATGGTCCTGTCGGATACGAATCTGGCGACTGGTGTCCAGCCCTTCCACCGCCCCGAACTGGACACTGCCTGGCAAGCGCCCGCCCCAGACCAGAGCCCGATTCCCGACAACCTCAGGCCCTATGACTGGGATTCCCGCACGGGCCTGTCCCGTCGGTTCATCCCGGGTCAGCCGGGAGGCATGCACACAGTGACGGGGCTCGCGCACGACGAGGGGAGCAAAGTCGCCTACACGTCGGAGGTCAATCAGCGGGGCAGTGCCATGCGAAGCCGCAAGTTGGCCGTGCTGCAGCGCTCGCTCGTGCCGCCAACCGTGAACGGCGACGAATCCGGTGACCTACTGCTTGTCGGCTGGGGATCCACGAAGGGCGCGATCGAGGAGGCAGTCGACCGGGCAAACGACGAAGGCCTGTCTGTTTCCAGCCTTCACCTGCGCTTCCTGTCTCCGCTCGAGCCCGGCCTGAAGGAGATTTTTGGCCGATTCAAGAAAGTGATGACCATCGAGATCAACTACAGCGACGATCCGGACATGCCATACATCACCGATGAAAACCGCCGCCGCGGGCAGCTCACCTGGCTCCTGCGGGCCCAGACCTTGTGTGACGTGGACTGCTGGACCCGCGTGCTCGGCGAGCCGCTGCGTCCGGGGGTGATCCTCGATGTGATTCGCTCCAACCTGTCCGAAGGAGGCTCGGAGTGAGCATGGCCTGTTCGCTGTTACAGATTGCGGGAGAGTACGATCGCGAGTTCGGCATGTCCGATTACGAAGGGGCGCAGGCCCGCTGGTGCTCGGGCTGTGGTGACCATTCGGTCCTTGCCTCCATGCAGCGACTGCTCGCCGAGGAAAACCTCCCTCCCGAGAAGACGGTCTTTGTGTCCGGCATCGGTTGTTCGAGCCGGTTTCCCCACTATATGAGCACGTACGGGTTCCACGGCATCCACGGCCGGGCCCTCCCGATCGCCACGGGTGTCAAGCTCCACCGGCCGGACCTGAGCGTGTTCGTCGTGATGGGGGACGGGGACTGCGTCTCGATCGGAGCCGGGCACTGGGTGCACGCGATTCGCTACAACGTGGGCATGGTCGCGCTGCTGCTCGATAACCAGATCTACGGAATGACCAAGAAGCAAACGTCCCCGACCACGCCTCAGGGATACGTGAGCAACACGCAACCGCAGGGAAGCTGGTTACCGCCGATCAACCCGGTGGTCGCCTCGCTCGGAATCACGAACGCCTCTTTCGTGGCCCAGACGGCCGAGTGGATCCCGGCTCACCTGTTTGCAACCCTGCAGGCGGCATATCACCATCCGGGGTTTTCTTTCGTGCGCGTCCTTCAGCGATGTCCGCACTTTACGCCGGACATGTTCGGCGACGCCCCCAAAAACCCGGATTCCGTGCAGCTCCTTGTCCACGAGGATGGGTTGGACATCAAGGCGCTCGAGTCTCGCTACCAGGACCGTGTGCGGCATGATCCGTCCGACCTTGACGAGGCCCGACGACTGGCGGAGGACGAGGACAAGGTTCGCATCGGGATTCTGTACCGAAACGAGTCTTTGCCGATTTACGAGCAGATGCGGCGCGCGCCGGCAAAGACCGCGGCCGAGAAAGTCGCCATCCTGAACGAGGAGCTCGACCGCCATGCCGTCTGAAGATTCGCTGATGACGGAGGCGCTCGCGGCGATGCAGGCGCCATCTGAGGCCTTCCACTCGTCGCTTGCCCGGGCGATCGAGGACTTGCGGGCATTTCTCGTCCGGCACGGGACATCCCGTGGCGAGCCCGAGGAGCTCGTAGCCGCGGAACTCGGAGCGTTCGGTGCCGGTCACGTCGATGCGAGGCTCTTTTCGGCCCTTCTTGCGCCACCCGAGACTCTCGAGACGGATGACCTGCGTCATGTTGAGCGGGCCCTCGAAACGCTCACGGCTGCCGAATCCAGGGGCACGGATCTGTTGTGCGCCCGTGTCCCGTCGGGGGGAGATCTGCGGGACACTGCGGCGAAGACCCTGGCCGAGGTTGGGCGCGTGTTCGGAGTGATTCGGCAGGTGGCGCCGTTGCTGGATGGCCACGGCTCGGCACTGGATCCCGGAAGCCTTCCTCACGGCTACGCCTTTTCGCTGTGGAGTCGCGGCGAACGGGCCGTGGCGCCACCGCTGTTCATCGATGTGAATGGCAGCGACCTCGACACGGCTGCCCTGGCAGAGTTTCTCGACGGGGCGCAAAAGATCGTTCTCGTGGTGCGCGGCACGGCGGCGCCTGCGCCGCTCGCGCGCCTGGTGTCGCCGCACGTGCTCGTCGTACAGACCCACGAGGCCGATGACCTCGCCCGCGTGGCCTCGTTTTCCGGGCCCGCCGTCGCCGCCGTGGGTTCCGAAGGGCTGATCCCCTTCGTTCATGATCCGGATGCCGGTGCCGTCTACGCCGATCGGCTCTCGGTCGGTGAACTCCCTGATCCCGGGACCCTGCATGCCATCGGATCCCTGTCGAGCTTCCGTCAGACGGAGGATCTCGCACATCTCGGCGAACTGGCGAGCACCCGGCCATCGAATTCCGCGGCTCCCGCGTCGTCGGTCGTCGCCGGACAGGAGGGACGGAAAGACGATGATCCCATAGACCGCCTGGCAGGCTGGCTCCTGCAGCAGGCCGACCTCGCACCCGGCGCCTGAGGGGATCGATCCGTGGATGTCGCCTCGTTTCTGACGCCGGTAGCGATTCTGGGTGGGGTAGGCCTCACCTTCGGAATGTTGATCGCGCTGGCCCACTGGAAGCTCAAGGTATGGGAAGATCCACGGATCGATCTGCTGTCCGACATCCTGCCCAGCGTGAACTGCGGAGCCTGCGGCTACGTCGGCTGCCGGGCGTTCGCGGAGGCTGCGATCCACGGTGACGTGGTCCCGGCCGAGTGCACGGTGATGGGCGAGTTCGAGGTCGAGGAATTTGCGGAAACGCTCGGAGTGGAGGCGGGCGAAGTGGAAAAGCGGGTTGCCCGTCTGTTGTGCGCCGGCGGATCTGATGTAGCAGTTCAGAAGGCCGAGTACTATGGCCTCGAGAGCTGTGCCGCGGCCGTGTCCGTCAGCGGAGGCGGGAAGGGATGCGCGTGGGGTTGTGTCGGTCTGGCCGACTGCGCGGTCGCGTGCACGTTCGAGGCGATCCGCATGACGTCCTTCGGCTTGCCGGTAGTCATTCCGGAAAACTGTACTGCGTGCAATGACTGCGTGGTCGCCTGCCCGCTCGACCTGTTCGTGCTGATGCCGGAACACCACCACCTGATCGTCCAGTGCCGAAACCTGCTCGACGGCGAGGCGGCAACATCGGTCTGCTCGGTCGCCTGCAACGCCTGCAGCCGCTGCGTGGCGGACGCGGATCCCGGGCTGATCGAGATGCGCTCGGGCCTCGCAGTGATTGACTACGAGCGGATCGAACTGGAGAACCCGGCCGCGATCGCCCGTTGCCCGACGAACGCGATCGTCTGGGTAGATGGGGCGCAAGTCTTTCCGGATCTGGAACTGGTTGAAAGTGAAGCAAGATGTTGAAGCGTAGCCGCAACGTCGAACCCGCCCCGCCCAGGTATCCGGGCATCCTGGAGGCGATGGACGGGAGCGAGGCCGTCGTGGCGATGGAGACGGCCGCCAGCGAGGCGGCGGGCGCCTATCCGATCACGCCGTCCACGCAGATGGGTGAGGGCTGGGCGGTAGCAGTCGCCGCAGGCAAGAGAAACGTGAACGGGCGACGGCTGATTTTCTTCGAGCCGGAGGGGGAGCACGCTGCGGCTGCGGTGACGGCCGGCATGAGCATGATGGGGCTGCGGGCTGCCAATTTCTCGAGCGGCCAGGGAATCGCGTACATGCACGAGTCGCTATACGCGGCCGTCGGCAAGCGCCTTACCTACGTGCTCAATGTCGCGGCGCGTGCGATGACCAAACATGCCCTCAACGTGCATGCCGGCCACGACGACTACCACGCGATCGACGACACGGGTTTCTTCCAGTTGTTCGCCAAAGACGTTCAGGAATCAGCTGACCTCACGCTGATCGCGCACAGGATCGCCGAACTGTCGCTCAACCCGGGAATGAGCGCGCAGGATGGGTTTCTCACCAGTCACGTAATCGAGTCCATCCGGCTTCCCGAGCGGGAGCTGATCAAGGAGTACCTGGGCGACCCCGCGGATGTGATCGATTGCCCGACACCCGCCCAGCGCCTCGTGTACGGCGCCACACGACGGCGCATTCCGGAGATGTTCGACCTGGACTATCCGGCGATGTTCGGAGTGATTCAGAATCAGGAATCGTACGCCCAGGGTGTCGCAGCGCAGCGGCCGTACTACTTCGACCACGTGGCCGAGTTGACCGACCGGGCCATGGAGGAATACGAGAAGCTCACGGGCCGCATGTACCGCCGGGCATCAGGATACCGGCTCGACGACGCCGACTACGTGCTGGCTGGCCAGGGGTCGGTCGTGCCCAACGCCGAGGCGGTGGCCGACTATCTGCGAGCCGAGCGCGGTCTGAAGGTGGGCGTTCTCAACCTGACGATGTTCCGTCCCTTCCCGGCCGATCTCGTGACGGCCCTGCTGCACGGCAAGCGAGCGGTCACCGTACTCGAGCGGACCGATCAGCCCCTGGCTGTAGAGGCGCCGTTGCTGCGGGAGATCCGCGTCGCCCTGGCCCAGGGGATGGAGAACTGGCGGGCCCGGAGCGGGACTCCCTACGCCGGTCTCACTCCGGTGTCGCCCGACGACATGCCGGAGTTCTATTCGGCGGGCTTCGGGTTCGGGAGCCGCGACCTGCAACCCGCTGATCTGCTGGCTGCCGTAGACAACATGCTGCCCGAGGGCAAGGGTCTGCGTCAGTACTACCTCTCCATCGACTTCATCCATCGGGACACGAAGGCTCCCAAGCTCCAGATCTGGCAGGAGCAGCTGCTGGAAGCCTACCCGCACATTTCTGGGCTGGCGCTGCCTCCCGCGGACGATGTGAACCTGTTGCCGGAGGATTCGATTTCGCTCCGCATCCACTCGATCGGTGGATGGGGGGCGATCACGATGGGCAAGAACATCGCGCTCACGGCGTTCGAACTCCTGGGTCTGAACGTAAAGGCGAATCCCAAGTACGGATCGGAGAAGAAGGGGCAACCCACGAACTTCTATGCGACGCTGTCGCGAGAACCGCTCCGGATCAACGCGGAACTCCGATACGTGGACGTCGTCCTGTCACCGGATCCCAATGTCTTCCGCAACGGCGATCCGCTCGCCGGGCTGGCGGCGGGCGGCGTGTTCGTCATCCAGAGTGACAGGAGCCCGGAGGAAGTCTGGGAATCCTTCCCGACAAGTGCCCGCCGCACGATCGTCGAGCGCGGAATCCAGGTCCACGCAGTCGACGGGTTCGAAATCGCCACTAGCGAGGCTTCGGACGCCGAGTTGCGTTACCGCATGCAGGGGGCGGCTTTCCTGGGCGCATTCTTCCGTATTTCGCCGCTGATGAAGCGCGAGAGCCTGGACGAGGCGACCCTTTTCGACGGAATCCGTGCCCAGATGCAGGCCAAGTTCGGAGGCAAAGGCGAGCGCGTTGTCGAGGACAACGTGCGCGTCATTCGGCGCGGATTCGACGAGTTGACGCCGGTGCCGCACGGAGACGTGGGAACGGACGAACCCGGCGAGCACGCGATGCCCGAGCTGCCGAGTCGACTGAACGTGCCGCAGGCGCAGCCCGGAGTCGGGAATCCAGGGCGCTTCTGGGAGCAGGTGTGCGCTTTCTGCGCTACGACCGGTGAAGACGTGATCGCGGACCCGTTCGCGGCGATCAGCGCCATCCCGGCCGCCACGAGCAGCGTGCGGGACATGACGAACATCCGGTTCGAGATCCCCGAGTTCATCGCGGATAAGTGCACCGGGTGCAGCCAGTGCTGGATTCAGTGCCCGGACGCCGCGATCCCCGGGGTGGTAAACACTGTGGAAGAGGTGATCGACGCGGCGATCGCGACGGCGTCAAACGGTCGCGCGTTCAATCGCCTGACGCAGATCTCCGGGCATCTCGGGCGGGAATCCCGCAAGATCATGCAGGGCGTTCCGTTTACGACGTTTGGTGACGTGCTCACCTCCGCGTATCAGAACGTCATCGAGAAACTCGACTGGGACGCCGAGCGCCGGAAGGCCGTGGATGAGGAGTTCGCCGCGGTGTTTCCGCACATCGCCGGATTCCCCCTGGCACGGACGCGCCCGTTCTTCGGCCTGCCCGAGTCGCGCGAAAAGGGCACGGGGGGCCTGCTGTCCATCACGGTCAATCCGATGGCCTGCAAGGGCTGCAACATCTGCGTGGACGTGTGTCCGGAAGGTGCGCTGATCACGGTTCGCCAGGACGACGAAAATGTCGCGCAGTTGCGCCGTAACTGGCGGCTGTGGGAGAACCTGCCCGACACGGACGACCGCTACGTCAACATCTCAAACCTCGACGAGGGCATTGGTGTGCTCTCCTCGCTTCTGCTGAAGAAAAAAAACTACGGTTCAATGGTGGGCGGTGACGGTGCATGCATGGGCTGCGGAGAGAAGACGGCCGTGCATATCCTCGTTTCGACGATCGAGGGGCTGATGATCCCGCGGGTGGAAGCGCTGGTCGCACGCCTCGATGACCTGCTTGAGCGGCTCGACAGGAAGGCGCGCGAGTTGGTCGGGTCCCACGCCGACGTGGCGGGCCTGAGTCAGGCGGAAGGTGACCACGTGGACGTCTCACTGGATGCGGCCGCGGGTGAACGGTTGCGCCTGTTGAACCGCGCGATCGATGAGCTGAAGGACCTGCGCTGGCGCTACGTGGAAGGGCCCGGCGGGCAGGGACGCGCGCCGATGGGGATCAGCAACTCCACGGGCTGTTCGTCGGTATGGGGAAGCACGTACCCCTACAATCCGTACCCTTTCCCTTGGGTCAACCATCTGTTCCAGGACGCTCCGTCGATCGCGATCGGCCTGTTCGAGGGCCACATGCGGAAAATGGCGGACAACTTCATCAGCATCCGTCGGGCCGAGTTGTTGGCTCGCGACGAGTACGACGCCGACGAGCACGAACCGTTCTTCGGAGCCTTCGACTGGACGCAGTTCGACGACGACGAATTCCACCTGTGTCCGCCGATCCTGGCGATGGGCGGCGACGGTGCGATGCTCGACATCGGATTCCAGAACCTGTCGCGGTTGCTCGCGTCCGGAAAACCGATTCGCGTCGTCGTCCTCGACACGCAGGTGTATTCCAACACAGGCGGGCAGTCGTGCACGAGCGGATTCACGGGGCAGATCGCCGACATGGCGGCCTACGGGCAGGTGCAGCACGGGAAAGAAGAGACCCGCAAGGAGATGGCCCTCATCGCCCTGGCCCACAGGGGCGCGTACGTGCTGCAAACGTCGCAGGCGTCGGCCTCGCACATGATGCAGGGCATCCTGCGCGGCCTCAACTCCCGACGCCCGGCCGTGTTCAACATCTACACGCCCTGTCCGGTCGAGCACGGTGTCGCCGACGAGTGGGCGCCGCACTCCGCCAAGCTGGCGCTCGAGAGCCGGGCGTTTCCGTTTCTGGTGTACGATCCCGACGCTGGGGACACGGTCGCCGACTGTCTCGATCTGGAGGGGAATCCCGACGTCGAGGACGCATGGCCCAGCTACGAGCTTGCCTACGTGGACGACGAGGGGGCCGAGCGGACGATGGACCTCCCGCTCACGATCGCCGACTGGGCCGCCACGGAAGGCCGATTCAGGAAACACTTCAGGCCGATTCCGGATGATGCGGACGAAGACTACTTGCCGTTCCATGAGTACTTCGACCTGTCGGCCGACGAACGCGAGGACCATGCACCATTCGTCTACACACTGCGGGACGATCGGCGCCTCGACCGCCTGAGCGTGTCCAGCGAGATCGTCGAGCTGGCCGAGGACCGCCAGCTGTTCTGGTCCCAGCTCAAGGAACTGGCCGGGCTCGATACAGCTCACCTTGAGGCCGAATTCGAGATCCGGGCGGAGGCAATTCGCTCGGACTACGAATCCCGAATTAAGGAGCTGAAGGCGGACTATCCGAAGCTCGTAGCGAGGCGGCTCGCGGCAGGACTGCTTGGTGCAGGGGACGGAAATCGGACGATCGAGGACCTGCTGAGAGAAGCAGCAAGCGCACCGCCGGTGTCGTTCAATTCTGCGCGTGGCGCCGACCTGGTCGAGCCGTTCGCAGGGGACTCGACCGGAACCGCCTCAGTGACCGAGCAGGCGGCTGTGGCGACAGCGCCCGCCGCCGAGCCTGAAACGGAGGACGATGACGAGGATCTCGCGATGGCGCCGTACATCGAGACGGCTCTGTGCACGACCTGCGATGACTGCCTCGACATCAACAAGAAGCTGTTCGCCTACGACGACAACAAGCAGGCGTATATCAAGGACGCTGCCGCCGGCACATTCGCGCAACTCGTCAAGGCCGCGGAGAAATGCCCGGCCGCGATCATCCATCCCGGGACGCCGCTCAACCCGCGAGAGAAGGACCTGGATAAGTGGATCGAGCGCGCCCGGCCGTTCAACTGACTGCCATGTTGCGCCGCCCGACGTTTCGGCATGGTGTCCATCCCCCGGACTCCAAGCACCTTACAGCAGGGGTTCCGATCCGCCGCATGCCGTTTCCGGAAGACATCGTTCTGCCGTTGCGCCAGCACGCCGGAAAGTCCGCCCGCTTGCTCGTGAAGCAGGGCGACCGGGTTGAGCGGGGTGACATGATTGCGGAGGCCGACGGGTTCATCTCGGTCCCTATCCACACATCGGCGGCCGGACGCGTGACCGACATTGATCTGTGGCCCCACCCGGATGGTAGTGTGGCCACGGCAGTGCGGATCGCCGTGGAGCCCTACTCGCCGCAAATCCCGCGGCCCCGGATCGTGCCGCATTGGGAAGGCCTGTCCCCGGATGAGGTCGTTGCCGCAGTGCAGCAGGCCGGTGTGGTGGGCCTCGGTGGCGCGGCGTTTCCCACGCACGTCAAGTTGCTTCCGCCCGAGGGCGTAAAGGTAAACCTGCTGCTGGTGAATGGGGCCGAATGCGAGCCCTACCTGACGACCGATCATCGCGTGATGGTCGAGTACCCCGAGCGCGTGCACTTCGGAATCCGGGTGATGATGCATACGCTCGGTGTCGAACGCGTCGTAATCGGCGTCGAGAAGAACAAACCGGACGCGATTGCGGCGCTCGAGGCAGCCCGGCCGGTAGATCTGGACATTACGATCCTTCCCCTGACCGTGAAGTATCCGCAAGGCGCGGAAAAGATGCTGATCAAAACGGTTACCGGCCGCGAGGTGCCGTCGGGCAAACTCCCGGCCCACGTTGGGACCGTCGTGCAGAACGTGGGCTCGATCGCCGCGATCGCCGAAGTATTCGAAACGGGCTTCCCGTTGATCGAGCGGGTCGTCAGCGTGACAGGGCCGGCGGTGCGGAACCCGTCGAACCTCATCGTGCCCGTCGGAACGAAGCTCCGCGACGTACTGGACTACTGCGGCGGCCTGACGGATGACGTGGCCGAGATCGTGCTGGGCGGACCCATGATGGGCGGTTGCCAGCCGGACCTGGACGCGCCCGTGATCAAGGGCACGACCGGAATCGTGGCGCTCACGCACGCCGAGACGAAGCCCCGGGAATCCTATCCGTGCATCAAGTGCGGGCGCTGTCTGGACTCGTGCCCGGTGTTCTTGAATCCCCAGCAGCTTGGGGTGCTGGCCCAGGCCGGCCGGTACGAGGACATGGAGCGGGCCGGCCTCTTGGACTGCATGCTGTGCGGGTGCTGCTCGTACGTGTGTCCGTCCAACCTCCCTCTGTCGCAGTTGTTCGCGCTCGGAAAGGCCGGGCTGCGCCGGCAGAAGGAGCAAGCGGCATGAACGGCGTGAGGCTGGAACTCACGGCGCCGCCGCATCTCACGGCGCCCGATACGACGCGCCGCATCATGTGGTCCGTGGTCGGCAGCCTCATCCCTGTGGTCGCCGCTGCCACGTACTTCTCCGGCCCCAGCGCCCTGCTCGTCATTGCGGCCGCCACCGCGGGCGCCGTGCTCACGGAAAGGGCCGTCGGCCGCCAGGATTCGCTCGGAGACGGCTCGGCCGTCATCACGGGACTGTTGCTCGGCCTGATACTTCCGGCCGGGATGCCGATGTGGATGGCGTTCCTCGGCGGAGCCTTCGGAATCGGATTCGGAAAGCTCCTGTTCGGCGGGTTGGGGCAGAACGTGTTCAACCCGGCGCTCATTGGACGGGCATTTCTGCAGGCGGCGTTTCCGATCGCGATCACGACCTGGCCCGGGTTGGACGCGTCCTGGGGCCAGTTGCGAGGTGACAATTTCGCACCGCCGCTCCTGAGTGCGAACGCGCCTGACGTGGTGACCGCCGCCACGCCGCTGGGTCTGTGGAAGTTCGATGCGATCCCCACCGATATCGGCGGCCTGATGCTGGGCAGCACCGGCGGCTCGCTGGGCGAGACCGCCGGCCTGCTCATTCTCGCATGCGGCGGCTACCTGGCGCTCAAGAACTATCTGAACTGGCGGATTCCGGCGAGCATCTTTGCGACCGTGGCCGCGTTGTCCGCGGTGCTCCACGCGATCGACGCATCACGCTATCCGGGCCCGCTGTTCATGCTGTTCTCCGGTGGCCTCATTCTGGGTGCCATGTACATGGCTACCGACATGGTCACATCTCCGGTCACGAACGCCGGGGCATGGATATTCGGGATCGGGATCGGCGTGCTCGTGGTGTTGATTCGAACCTGGGGTGGCCTGCCGGAAGGCGTGATGTACGCCATCCTGCTGATGAACGCGCTCGTTCCGTTCATCAACCGGGTGACACAGCCGCGCGTGTTCGGCCATGGCCGCGAGGAGGTGTCGGCGTGACCGAACTACACACGACCGATCAGCCTGCCGCCCGACTCATGGGGACGCTGACCGTTGCCGGAGCGCTCGCCGGCCTGCTGCTCGTCCTCGTAAACAGCTGGGCCGAGCCGAAAATCACGGCCCATCGCGCAGAGGTCCTCCGTGAGGCGATCCAGGAAGTTCTCGGGAGTCCCGAGCGCTATGAAACCCTGTTCCTCGTCGATGGCGGTTTTACCTCGGACCTCCCCGCGGCCGTGGATTCGGTGGGTCTGGACCGCGTCTACGTCGGCTACGATGCGAGCGATCGCCCGACCGGATTCGCGATTGCGGGCGGCGAGCCCGGATTCCAGGACATGATCCGCCTTCTGTTCGCGTTCGATCCGACAAGCGGCCAGGTCCGGGGCATGAAGGTCCTCGAGAGCAAGGAAACACCGGGGCTCGGTGACAAGATCGAGAAGGACACGGGATTCGTGGCTGGGTTCTCCGATCCGGTTCCACCGCTGGTCGGCGTGAAGGCCGGCCGCGGGACCGGCGACGCCCACGAGGTCGACATGATTACCGGCGCCACGATCTCGTCCCGGACGGTCATCAAGATCATCAACCACCGACTCGAAGAGCTGGAGCCCTATCTGCTCGCGTACGAAGCTTCGCGCCCGGCTGCCGCGGTGCGGACCAACACGCCATGAGAGCCACCACGCCCACTTACGACCTCGCGCGCGGCGTCTGGCGTGAGAATCCCGTACTCGTCCAGTTGCTCGGGCTGTGCCCGGCTCTCGCGGTGACGAACACTGTGGCGAACAGCCTGGCGATGGGCCTGGCGACGTTCTTCGTTCTGGTCGGCTCGAGCCTGTTCGTTTCGATGCTCAAGAATGTCATCCCGCACGAGGTCCGTATCAGCGCCTACATCCTGATCATCGCGACCTTCGTCACGGTCGCCGACATGGTACTGGCCGCTGTCGTACCGGATATTCACAAGGCGCTCGGCGCTTTCATCGCGCTCATCGTCGTCAACTGCATGATTCTCGGGCGGCAGGAGGCGTTCGCCTCGAAGCGTCCCGTGGCCCGAGCCCTGCTGGACGCCGTCGGCACCGGCACCGGATTCATCATCGCCCTGCTGATGATCGGCGGAATCCGAGAAATCCTCGGGTACGGGAGCTTGCTGGGCTTTCCGCTGTTCGGAGGTTCTTACGAGCCATGGATCATCATGATCCTGCCGCCCGGTGGGTTTTTCACGCTCGGATTCATCCTGCTGGCCTTCGGCTGGCTGGCGAGTCGTCGTCAGGAACGGACGGTGGTCCGGGAGTGGCCGCACGGCGTGGGTTCAAAGACGGGGAGGCACGCATGATGGGCGACCTCGTATGGATTCTGGTGTCGGCGATGCTGGTCAACAACTTCACGCTGGCGCTGTTCCTCGGGCTTTGCCCGTTCATGGGCGTGTCCGCCCGGGTCGATACGGCGCTGCGGATGGGAGCGGCGAACATCTTCGTCCTCGTGCTTACCTCGATGACGGCCTGGGTGCTCAACACGTTCGTACTGGCGGCGGCCCCCTACCTGCGCCTGATCTCGTTCATCGTCGTCATCGCGTCGCTGGTCCAGATCGTGGAAATCACGATCAAGAAGGTGAGCCCGACCCTGTTCCGCGAACTGGGGATCTTCCTGCCGCTCATTACGACGAACTGCGCGATCCTGGGCCTCGCGATTTTCCAGACGAATCGCGGCTACGGGTTCCTCGAGGGTCTGTTCTTCGCCATCGGCGCGGGCCTCGGCCTCACACTGGCGCTCGTGCTCATGGCCTCGATCCGGGAACAGACCGAATTGGCTACCGTGCCGGCGCTTGCCAGGGGCATGGGCCTGGTCCTGATCATCGCCGGTTCGCTGTCGCTGGCATTCATGGGTTTCGCCGGCCTGTTCAGCACATGATTGAAGCTGTGACGGGAATCGTGATCATGGCCGTTCTGTTCGTAGCTTTCGGATTCGTTCGGCATAGATCGGATTGTACCGGCAACTGTGCCGGATGTACGGGCATCTGCGAGGAATGGGAGTCCTCTGATGACAATGCATGACAACGGCATCTGGCTACCATCTCGCCGGGAATTGATTTCGCTGGGGATCGGCGCGTTCGTCGTCTCACTGCCGCTGGTCCGCTGGGCGACGCATCGTCGACTCGTTCGCCGCACCATTCCTGTGATGGGTTCGATCGCCGAGATCGTCGTCGTGCACGAGGACGAACGACTCGCCCAGGCGGCCATCGAAGCCGCAGCCGAGTGCCTGTTCTGGGTCGATCGCACGATGACCCGGTTTGACGTCTCCTCGGATGTGGGGAGGGCGAACCAACTGGCCGCGCGTGAGCCGGTGCTGGTGCACGCCGAGACAGCTGCCGTGCTGCGGGCCGGCATTCAGTGGGCCTCATGGAGCGGAGGCCGCTTCGATCCGTGCCTCGGAAACGCCGTCCAGTTGTGGGACGTGGGGAATCGAAGGACACCCCCTCCACTGGTCGAAACCCGCCGGTACGCAGATCGCCGGTTGTACGAGAACCTCGAAGTCGGTCTCCGGCAGGACCGCGACGTCGTCCGGTTTCATGAGCAGGATCTGGCGATTGACCTGGGCGGGATCGCCAAGGGTCACGCTGTTGATCTGGCGGTGGCAGCCCTTCGCGACACTGGGATTCGGGACGGGCTCGTGAATGTCGGCGGCGATCTGTATGCCCTGGGGCGTGCCGAGGACGGCGAACCCTGGGAGGCCGGTGTCCGCTCGCCCACAGACCCGTCGTCTTTTCTCGCAACAATGAGCCTGTCCGATCGAGCGATTGCAACATCGGGGGACTACGAGGCCTTCTTCGATTTCAACGGGAGGCGCTATCACCACATCCTCAACCCGGAAACCGGAGAGCCCCGTCGCACAAAGGGTCACACGGTCACGGTGGCGGCTGACTCATGCCTGGCGGCGGATGCCGCTGCGACCGCCTGTTTCGGAGCACCACACGAGACGGCTCGCAAGATACTGAACGGCCGGGCGGAACTCGTTCACATGGCTTGATTCTGGAGGTAGAAGTGGACAAGCACACGACCTACTGCTCGCACTGCAGGAAGGACATTCAGTTCGTGGTCACCCCCTCACGTTTGCACCACGCTCACGCCAACCTGCCGGACGGAAACCAGGTCGTCTGTCTGGATTTCGGTGAGTGCTGTGACGGCGGCGTGTGTCCCCTGTCGGGGCTTCCGCCAATCGCCATGGGAGTGCTCCTTGCGCGCAGCGGAGCCAGGAAGGCCGAACCGTGGTCGGTCGTTCATGCGGTGTGCGAGGAATGCAGCTGCCCGACGGAGTTCAAGGTGCTCGATGGGGAGTCCGGTCTGTGCACCGTGTGCGGATCCGTCAACCGGCTCGTGCTGCTGAAATTGCGCGACGGCAGCTACGTGGCGACTACCCGCAAGAAGCCGTAGAAGCCTGCGGCTGGAGAGCTCACTGCAACACCCGCCCCCCAGCGTCAGTCCTGCCGCGGGAAGACGCAAACTTCCGCCCATATGTATCGAATCGCCACAGATCATGAATGTCTGAATGCGGGCCTATGATACATCTAACAAACTGTCTACCAGCAAGTTAACTGACATTTTCCGCAGCAAGTGACTTCTGGACCCATTTGTGCCTTTCACTTGTCGCGGCGCTGGATGGCGTCCGAACAAGTAGAGGCGTGTACATAGATCGATTTCGAGTGAGAAAAACAGGGAATTTCAGAACGAACCCAAGGAGATGGAAAATGGTCAACAGAAGCAGCATTACCAGAGTCGCGCTTGCCGTCATGGTCCCGTGGCTGGTCACGGCGTGCGGCGACGACAGCCCGGCGGGTCCCGGCGGCAGCACAGGGGGAACCGTGTCGCTTTCCTTGACGATTCAGTCCCAGACCCCGCCGGCTTCCATCAACAACCCGGCGAACTTCAACGTCGTATTCAGCGATGGCACCAATACGGTCGATATCTCGCAGGTGCAAATGGTGCTGCGCGAGGTAGAGCTTGAGCTGCGGAACGACAACTCATGCGACAACGACATGGCGGAAGCCGTCGATCTGTGTGAGAAGTTCGAGGTGGGTCCGATCCTGCTGACGCTGCCCCTGGACGGCACGGTAA